>JAGNWC010000024.1 GCA_017986195.1 Hydromonas sp. | reverse complement strand
AACAAACCCGTGCCCGAACCCAAATACAGCAAACCCGCCAACAACCAAGGACTCACACCACCGAGCAAAACCTTTGCCAATGGTGTGCCCATACCAAAAAGCACTGCGGCAAGGAGTGCCGCAGTGATGCCTGATGAATGCAGAGTTTTTAAAGACACAATTACAAACCCAACTTCGCAATCACAAAATCAATGTCTTTGTCACCGCGACCCGACAAATTCACCAAAATCGATTGACCTTGCCCACTCGCGCCCAATTCACGCGCACGGCGAATTGCGTAGGCAACTGCGTGTGAACTTTCCAATGCAGGAATAATCCCCTCTTCGCGTGACAGCGTCATAAATGCGTCCAAAGTCTCTTGGTCGGTGGCAGTTTCGTAATGCACACGTCCGAGGTCTTTGAGGTGACAATGCACAGGACCGACCCCTGGATAGTCCAAACCTGAAGCAATCGAATGCACCGCTGCGGGTGAGCCATCTTCGTTCTGTAAAAAATAGCAGTAGAACCCTTGCAAATGCCCTGGTTTGCCGAGTGTCAAGGTGGCGGCATGATGTCCCGTGTCCAAGCCTTCGCCTGCGGGTTCGATACCAACAATGCGCACGGATGCTTCATCCAAAAATCCACTGAACAAGCCAATCGCATTTGAGCCACCACCCACGCAGGCAACCACTTCATTGGGCAAACCACCTGTGAGTTTTTTAAATTGCGCGCGCGCCTCACCACCGACGATGGACTGAAAATACGCCACCATTTCGGGGAATGGCGAAGGGCCAACCACCGAACCAATCGCAAACATCGTATTTACAGGGTCTTGTAAATACGCGCCGAACGCGCTGTCCACCGCTTCCTTGAGTGTACCTGCGCCCTCGGACACGGGCACGAGTGTGCAGCCGAGGATTTTCATGCGCGAGACGTTCGGATGCTCTTTGGCAATATCAACCACGCCCATGTGAATTTCACACTCCAGCCCAACCAATGCGGCGGCGGTGGCGAGTGCCACACCGTGCTGCCCCGCGCCTGTTTCGGCGATGACTTTTTTCTTACCCATCTTTTTCGCCAGCAAGACTTCACCAATGCAGTGGTTGATTTTGTGCGCGCCTGTGTGGTTCAAATCCTCGCGTTTGAGGTAAATTTGCGCGCCATTGGGCGTGAGGTTGGAGAGGTTTTTCGCGTGATAAATCGGGCTGGGGCGACCGATGTAGGTTTCTTGTAAACGCTGCATTTCACTGATGAAATCGGCGTCACCAATGATGCTGTAAAAAGCGGCTTTGATTTTTTCCATCTCGGCGGCAAGCACGGGATGGTCAACCGCACCGCCGTAAACCCCATAAAAGCCCTGCTCATTCGGGCGCATCATTTTGGGTAAATCGTTGATATTGACACAGTTCACTGCGAACTCCTTTTAAAGTTGTGGTTAAGAAATTATAAAACTCTATGTTGTAAAGCAGGAATACTCGTACGCACACGCTCAACACGAGAAGGCTTGATGACTGACATGACCACGCCCTCACCGACCGATTGCACCGCCTGCACAATACCCCACGCATCGACAATCATGCTGTGGCCAAAGGTGCGTCGACCGTTTTCGTGCTCGCCGCCCTGCCCGCAGGCAATCACATAGCATTGATTCTCGACCGCGCGCGCGCGCATGAGCAATTCCCAATGCGCTTGCCCTGTGGTTTGTGTAAACGCGGCAACGTTGACCCAAGCAAGCACATCACGCGCCGCACGGTAGAGTTCAGGAAAGCGCACATCGTAGCAAATCGACAAACCAATCCGTCCCCATGGACTGTCCCATACCACAGGGGCTTGCGCCAATTCACCCGCCATAATGGTGGTCGATTCATCGTAGTATTCCAAACCATTTTGAAAACCAAATAAATGAATTTTGTCATAACGCGCCACCACGGCTCCATCGGGTGCATAGACCAGCGTGGTGTTATAGACTTTATCGGCATCGGTGGTTTTCAACGGCAGTGTGCCGCCGATGAGATAAATGCCGTGTTGTATGGCTTGCTGCTGTAAAAATAATTGTATCGGTGTGCTCGCATCGGGCGTGGACGCGCGGTAGTCCTCGGCCACCGCGACTTTGTCGGTATCATGTTGCCCCATGATGCAAAAATATTCGGGCAGTATGACCAAATTCGCGCCTTGGTTGGCTGCTTTGGCGATGCCTTGCTCGGCGGATTTGAGATTATTTGCGACGTTCGTGCCAGATACCATTTGCACACAAGCTGTGACGAGGGTTTCGGTTTGCATAAAAAGCCTTTAAAAATAAGGTTAAAAAGCCAATAACTCGGGGTTATGAGCGTTTGCCACGCGCCATCAGTGCCAAATACATCAGAGCCACATTGATTGAGTCGTTCAGTGCGTCGTGTCGTGGTAGGTCAGGAAACTTGAGTTTATCAATGATGGTCGCCATACGCAAATCAACATAACCATCGGGGTTGTTTTTCAACTCTTGGTCATAGTAAATGCCCGAGACTTCAATCGAGCGATTGGGCAGTTTAATCCCCATCATCGGTTTGAGGAATTTGTTGACTAAGGCGACATCGTACTCGATATAATAGCCCACCAAAGGACGACCGCCTATGTAATCGAGCAACTGACGCACCGCATCCTGTACTGGAATCCCGCCCGATACGTCTTTCGGGCGCAAACCATGCACAGTAACATTGGATGCCTGCATGATGCCCTCGGGTTTGACCACCACGTAAAATGCATCGCTGGTCAACACCTTGTTGCCGCGGATTTTCACCGCGCCAATCGATAAAATTTCGGCTTCTTTGACATTCAAACTGGTGGTTTCACAGTCAAAACTCACGAATTCATCGGGATGCTCATAGAATAGATGCGCATACTGTGGGTCGGACAGTTTGCGTTGTGCCCACGTCTTTTTCAACCCATCAAACATCAAAAATTCCCCAAATGAAAGTGTGTGCGAATCACGCCTTTAAAGCGTTTGACCACGCCGAGTGCTTCTTTGAGCAAATCACGCTCGAGCGTGGTGAGTGAATGCATATCGACTTGATTGTGATTGCCTTCAAGCGAGCACACCGCTTGCGCCAACAGACCTGCTTTGAGGCGAATATCGAGCAAATAGGTCAAGGCTTCGGACAAATCTTTGGACAAGGCTTCATCGAGCACGCCTGCTTGCGACAAGCGCGCAATGCGATCAAAGGTATTGGTCTCAGACAAATGCGCCTCTAAACTCAAAGCCCGTATGCCATGCACCACGGGGAACACGCCCATTTTTTTGATGTCCATGTGACTGGAACTGTCGCGGTGCAACAATTGCGCAAAAAAACCTGTATTGTGGTGGTCAAACAATTCAATTGCACGAGCAAAACGCCCCAGCGTCCCCGCATCATCGGTCATCGAACGACGCAATTGCTCTTTCGCTTCATTCAATAATGATTCATCGCCCGCGACCGACTTCGCATCAACAAAGATTGCCAAATTCATCAATGAATCGCCATCAGGTGCATGACACCACTGACGGATGGTCTCTTTGAATTGCGAAATCGATTTGCGCCAAAATGGATTATTGACCATGATTTTGCCATTGCATGGCGGATAACCCAAACGTGCCAAGGTGCGTGAAAACTCATCGCAGGCGATTTTTGCTGCGGCTTCATCCACATCCTCGTGCATGATGAGTGCGTTGTCTTGGTCGGTTTTGAGGATTTGCTCGCCGCGCCCTTCCGAACCCATCACAATCAGACAGGATTTTTCGTACACATCGGCGGGCGCAATCAAACGCCATGCTTTTTCAAACAAACTGGTATTGAGCACCTGCATGAGTTGCGCCAGTTGCGGTGCGCGCACGCCGTTGCTGTGCAAAATTTGAATCGATTGCGTCATTTGGTCGGCGATGTCGATGAGTTCATCCACATTCTGCGCTTTGTCCAAACGCTGCGCCACCAAATGCGTGTGGTTGGAGAAATACGCCAAGACATCGATTTGCTCAAGCGCGCCAATCGGCTGACCGTTTTCGGTCACCACCACGCGCTGGATTTTAAACTGGGTCATACGCAACAGCGCGTTGAACACATAATCCTCAATATCTATCGAAATCAATTCAAACGGCGACCATTTATAAATCGCATCTTCAGTTGACGCACCCGCAATCACAATGTCACGAAACGCCGACTCAGTGAATAAACCCACGCGGTCTTCGTGGTGCACCAAAATCGATTTGGTTTTGTGCTGCTTCATGGTTTGCGCAGCAAGAATGATGGAATCCGAACCGTTGAGCCAAACCGCGTTGTGACGATAGGCATCGCGCACCTTGGCGGTAAATAAACTCTCGAACTGCTGTGAGTCTTTGTTGTGCGCCATATTCGAGAGTTTATCGGCCAAAGACGCATAAAAATAAGCCCCAAAACGTGGATTCGATTCCATCACTTCAAGAATCGTCGCTTTGGGGAGTGTGTAGACAAGGGCTTCTTCTTGTACGATGAAACGGTGCGGGGTGTGCCCCTCGACCAGCGCGCGCGCTTCAAAGGTGTCTTTGGCGTGGTACAAGCCAACAACATCCCCCTCTGAGTTCATCTCACGCACTAAGCCTTTAATCACCACATATAAATAGTCAACAGGTTGATTGGCCTCAATAATCACCGCTTCATCTTCAAAAAACGCAATATCCACTGCACTTTGTAGCGTTGCCCGTTCATTGCCTACCAAAAACTCATAGGGCGGAAAATTAAAATCAAAACGCTCCATTCACTGCCTCTTTCTTGATGTGTGGTGTTGTCGTATTGTCGCACAAAGCCCAATAAAAGAGAAATTGTGTGTTCAATTATCCAGTTTAAATATGACACCACTCTTGCAAAAAATCTTATCTAAAGTGGATGTCCTAACTATTTTAATTGGCTCGTGTTATTTGGCACAAATTTTTGCACAATGGCTCACTATTTTGGAGACCATTATGAGCGAGCCACATTCGCAAGACATGCACAACATTTCACTCGCCCGCATTCAAAACATGATTGCACGCGAATCAGAAATTTTTTTAAGCCAGCATCCCAAATCCATCGCACTGGCCGAGCAAACCCAGCAAAACTTTTTATTTGGCGTACCGTTACATTGGATGGCGGATTGGCGCACGCCTGTGCCGCTGTTTGTTGAGCATGCTCAAGGTGCAGAATTTACCTGTGTTGACGGTCATGCGTTCATCGATTTTTGCTTGGGTGATACAGGCGCGATGTTTGGGCACAGCCCCAAAGCGGTTGCCGACGCGCTCAAAACACAGTCCGAGCGCGGCTACACCACCATGTTACCAACCGCCGATGCCGCGATTGCAGGACGCGCATTGAGCGAGCGTTTTGGTCTGCCCTACTGGCAACTGGCGACCACCGCCACCGATGCCAATCGCTTTGCGCTGCGCTGGGCGCGCGCCATCACAGGGCGCAAAAAATTATTGGTATTCAACGGCTGTTATCACGGCACGATTGACGACGTATTTGTCGATTTGGACGCACACGATGCGAGCGCACCTGCGACCATGCGCGCCAGTTTGCTCGGACAAGTGTATGACTTGACACAATTCACCGACGTGGTTGAGTTCAATGACATCGAGGCAGTCAAAGCCAAACTGGCGACGGGTGAATTCGCCTGTGTGCTCACCGAGCCTGCGCTGACCAATTGCGGTATGGTGTTGCCCGCCGAAGGATTTTTGCGCGAATTGCGCGAGGCGTGCAGTGCTACCGACACGCTGTTGATTTTCGATGAAACCCACACCATCAGTGCGGGCTACTCAGGGTACACAGGGATTTGTTATGCGCAAGATGGATTTTTACCCGACATGATTGTCGCAGGTAAAGCGATTGCGGGTGGCATTCCGTGCGCGGTGTATGGTATGTCGGAGGAAGTTGCGCAACGCGCCCGCGCTGCCAAAGAAGCCGCGCCCGCTGGACACTCAGGCATTGGCACAACCTTGTCAGGCAATATGCTGACGATGGCACTGCTTGCCACCAATTTGAATGAGGTGGCGACCGAATCCGCGTTCGCCAACATGATTGCACGCCAAACCCAACTCTCAAACGGGATGCAAAGCATTATCGAGCGTCATCAGTTGCCGTGGAATGTGACCCAACTCGGTGCGCGCAGTGAGTTTCAATTTTGCCCCACCTCGCCACGCAATGGCTCTGAAGCCGAATTGGCGATGGACGATGGTTTGGAGCGAGCAGTGCATTTGTACCTGCTCAATCGTGGGATTATGATTACACCATTTCATAATATGACGCTGGTTTGTCCAGACACCTCCGAAGCACATATTGAGCGGTTTTTGGGCGCGTTTGCTGGGTGTTTGGGCGAATTAACAGCTTAATTGAGCACACTTGCACCACAAACATGCACCGAAATGGCGCAAACCTTAATGAATTGGCATAGAATAGCCCTATGAAACCTATCTTAGTACTCCAACATGCCCATTATGATTGGCCTGGTTATTTCACAGACTGTCTGACCAACTGGGAAATCCCTTTTGAAGTGGTGAACATCGCCGCGGGTGATGCCTTACCAATGTCCATTGTTGATTACAGTGGCTTTGGCATCATGGGGGGCGGAATGAGCGTGCACGACACAGCCGAATACCCGCACCTCAATCAAGCGATTGATTTAATTTACGAGGCCATGTCGGTGCACATCCCTGTGATTGGACACTGTTTGGGCGGGCAATTGCTCGCCAAAGCCAGTGGTGGTCAAGTCACCGCTGCCGCACACAAAGAAATTGGCTGGCATGATGTCACACCCATTGCCAACGCCGAAGCTTATCAATGGTTTGGTGGGCTCTCGCCCGTGACATTGTTTGAGTGGCACAATGAGTTTTTCATCCCACCGCACCGTGCACGGGTGATTGCCAACAGTTTATATTGTGAGAACCAAGCCTTTATTTTGGATGACATCCACCTTGGAATGCAGTTTCATTGCGAAGCCCTACCTGAAAAAATCAACCATTGGCTGGACACAGCACGCGAGGATTTGGCAGACGCGAATGACATAAATATTCACTCCGCTGAACGCATCGGGCGTGAAAACTGGCTGCACATCGACCGTGCGATGGCCGTGGCACGCCAGTTGTATTTCAAATGGCTATCCAATGTTGAGATGGAAGACAAAATTCGCAAGCAAATCAAACCTTAAGGAAACACGAAAGGATTATTCCGTGTTTCCTTAAATCACAAGCCCAAGTGCTGGATGAACACAACTCTGGCACGCAACTGCGATACAATGTGCCATTCTTGCAATGTATCGCCGTTGAACCTTTCTTGCATTCGATATGAAACAATACCTCGACCTCATGCGCCATGTGTACGAACATGGTACGGATAAAACTGACCGCACAGGCACGGGCACACGCTCGGTATTCGGTCATCAAATGCGTTTTGATTTAACTGAAGGTTTCCCTTTGGTGACCACTAAAAAATGTCATTTAAAATCAATTATCTACGAACTGCTTTGGTTCATCCAAGGCAATACCAACAACAATTGGCTCAAAGCGCGTGGCGTGACCATCTGGAACGAATGGGCGCGTGAGGATGGCGAACTCGGTCCGATTTATGGGCATCAATGGCGTTCGTGGAATGATGGCAAAGGCGGTGAAATCGACCAACTCGCCCAAGTCATTGAACAACTCAAAAACTCGCCCGACTCGCGCCGCATCATCGTATCGGCGTGGAATGTCGCCGACATTCCAAACATGGCACTGCCGCCCTGCCACGCATTTTTTCAATTTTATGTGGCAAACGGCGAACTCTCGTGCCAGTTGTACCAACGCAGCGCGGATATATTTCTCGGCGTGCCGTTTAACATTGCATCCTACGCCCTACTGACCTACATGATTGCGCAACAAACAGGTTTGGTCGCCAAAGAGTTCATTTGGACGGGCGGCGACTGTCACCTGTACAACAACCACTTCACACAGGTACAAACCCAACTCGCGCGTGAGCCATTGCCCTTGCCGCAATTGGTCATCAAGCGCAAACCCGACTCAATATTTGATTATGAGTTTGAGGATTTTGAGATTGTGAACTATCAGCACCACGAGGCGATACGGGCGCAGGTGGCGGTTTAAATTAAAAAAACAATTCGTTGCCACGTCTGTGTGAAAGCGATAATAATAGCCCTTGTCGTCATTGCGAGTAGATGTATCACGAAGCAATCCATATGACCTCAAATAAATGAAGGCGGTATGGATTGCTTCTCTGCTGAATTTACTCGGCGCGGTGCTCCTCCCTCGCAATGACCACAGTATTTTGATCCCAAAAAAATTTAATTGGAACGCCAATATGAGCAACCCCGATTTACAAGGCACACATATTCTCCTCACCCCCATTCAGTCCACGCATTTTGACGAACTCCACGCCATCATTCTGCGCAACCCGCAGACCTATCATTTCTCCAATATCGGCGCATCAGTGGAGAAATTCACCCTGTGGTTCGAGCAGGCGTTGAGCGATAAAGCCTATGTGGTGGTGGACAATGCGACAGGTAAATTGCTCGGTAGCACGCGTTTTTACAGCCAAAACACCCTCGTACCGCACGCTTATATTGGTTATACGTGGTATGACACCGATGTGGTGGGCACGCATGTGAATCCCGAGGCAAAATTGCTCATGCTGACCCATGCGTTTGAAACTTTGAAATTGTTGCGTGTGGGTTTTGAGGTTGATGCGGACAATCTGCGCTCACGCGCGGCGGTGTTGAAATTGGGTGCAAAACACGAAGGCATCTTGCGCCACCACCGCCGCCGTTGGAGTGATGGGGCTTTATCGGATACCTATTCGTTCAGTATTTTGATTGATGAATGGGCTCAGGTGAAAGAAAAGTTATTGCAGCGATTGTCATTAAATCCTTAAAGTACTTTAATAATCGCCCACATTCCTGTTGTTTGAAGTCATCAACATGCTTTTTAAATCTACTTGTACTGTTTTTCTTTATGTCTAAACCATTGACCCGAACCCAAGCCAACCTTATCCTGCTCATCGCAGCCTGTGCATGGGGCTGTGCATTTGTGCCGCAGTCCATTGTTGCACCATTTATTGGGCCGATTACATTCACAGCGGCGCGTTTTTTACTCGGTGCGGCGGTGATTGCACCCTTGGTCTGGATGGAGTGGAAAAGTTTACGTGTACACCAAGCCAATGATGACCACCCTGCGCCGCCAATCACCGCTCGCGATTGGTCGCACATCGGCCTGATGGGCGCATTGCTCTGCGCGGGAACGGTACTGCAACAAGTCGGGATGAAATACACATCGGTAACCAATGCTGGATTTCTCACGGGTTTATACGTGCCTCTGGTGCCGATTTTGGGAATTATTTTATACCGCCGCCGTGTGCATTGGGTGGTTTGGCCTGCTGCCGTGGCTTGTTTGATGGGTACCTGGCTGCTCACAGGCGCAGGGAAAATTGATTTGAATGTGGGTGATTTGTGGGTGCTCGCCACCGTCATCCCGTTCACACTGCATGTGCTGTGGATTGGTGGCTTGGCGGAGCGTTTGCACGCGCCACTACTGGTCGCTTGGGGACAATTTATTGCTTGTGGGTTGTTGGCAACGGCTTTTGCCTTGCCGATGGAAACGTTTAACTGGGACAACTTACCTCATGTGGTGTGGCCTTTGGCGTATATGGTGTTTATCTCGGTCGGTATCGGTTTCACGGGGCAAGTGATTGGGCAACGCTACGCCCGCCCTGCTGAATCTGCGATTATTTTATCCAGTGAAACAGTGTTTGCGGCTTTGGCGGGCGCGGTGTTTTTGAGCGAACGTTTGCCGATGTTGGGCTATATCGGCGGTGCTTTGATTGTCTTGGGCATCGTGGTGGTGCAAATTTTACCCGACCCAAAAAATGCCCCAAAACCTGTCGTTGAGCCATTTCAACTATAAGACTAAAACTCAGAAATGGCTCACACACGTAAACGGTTAGAAGTTTTTCCAAACATTCTAACCGTTTGCTCAAGTTGACTGAGTTTTAGTCAGTTAACGTGACGAAGGCTTTATGGGCGAACAATGATGTTGTTGCGAACATCGCGCACACCACTGACACTGCGGGCAATGCGATCTGCTTCGTTTCTTTCCGATTGGCTATTGGCAAAACCCGAGAGTTGTACAACGCCTTTCAAGGTTTCGACATCAATCGCTTGCATGCTGACCATTGGGCTTTCAACGAAGCGCATGCGGATTGAGTTGCTGATGGCAGAATCATCAACGTATGAACCAACGGATTGTTGATCGCGCATTACCGAGCAACCTGAGGCAACAGTGGTCAATGCAATCAGCACGGCTATAGAGATTTTTGTGGCTGTATTTTTCATGGTAAATTCCTTTATGAATGGTTATTTATTGAGTTATTTTGTTGTTAAAACATGCGCGCAAAGGGTTCTCACACACATGACGCTTGGGTTAAGGCTTTTTCAATACGATGCTCATCAGTGATTGATAGAGTTTGACCGCAATGAGAGAGCCAAAGGTGGCGGGTAAACTCCTTGGTAGCCGCCGCCACGGCTTGACCAAGACAATGGCAACGCCCAATGCAAGTGATATACCAACCAACTGAAACGGTCTTTTCCTCGCATATTGTTTAAGACTGTGTTCCGTTAAATCATAAATCGCCTGCCCTGCCTTGCCGCGTGACCAACCATTGAGTAAGGTGCGTGCCACCGAAACCGCATCCAATTCCATCGCATGACGATTTTGGCTCAATGGTTTCACTTGTATCGTCAATGGTGTCGATGGTGGTTTCGATTGCCCACGCTGATTGACTTCGATTAGATCAATCAACTCAGAGCGTAGAGCCGCCAACTTTTCAGTAGACGATTCTGGGGAGGTATCAAATTTGCTCATGGGTTTCTCTTAACAGAGCCAAAACCTTTGAATCTTGGTGCAACTGGTGATTTAGTTGACGAAGTTCGCCCTGACTGTCGGTGTCATACACAACCAATAAACCCGCAATGACGGAGAGTATTACCAATACACTGGGGATAAGAAAAACCTTCAATACATTCAATTCAGGCATGTTGATCCACAGCATCATCGCCAACGCACCGACAATGACGCTCGCATTGCCCAGTATCACCGTCATCAAAAGCCAAACAGCACGTCGCGCATAGCGTCGTCGAGCCTTAAGCACTGTTTCACGCAGGAGTGTGGCATATGCTGATACATAATCCGCAACCAAATCAGGTCGTTGATTCAACAATAAAATCACTTTTTTTTAACATGATAGACTCGATTCTTGCAATGACATATTGAATAAATGATACGGACGTAATTTGACTTTTGGAACACAAACTAAAATATTTTTATTTTTTAAAATCAAATACTTTAATTGCTTATTTAATGTTTTTTCTTAAATAAAACCAGTGCAAGCAACGCACCCAAACCCACTGCGATGGCAACCGATTTCATGGGTTTTTCGCTGATGTAGTGACCGCAACCATTGGCGCACTTGACTGCCGATGATTTGATTTGATTGCCCATATCGTGCGCCGCATCCATGCCTTTGTGCATGTATTGACTGACATCCTCAGTCAAAGTTTGGTTGTGGAGGGTTTGCTTGGCCGAATCGACCGTTGCTTGAGCCGCATTTTTTATTTCATCTGCAACGTTGTTTGCGGTGTGTACCAATTTATCACCGAGGTTGCTGGCGGTATTTTCGATGTTGTTCATGTGAAACTCCTAATTTTAATCAATGGTGAAAAGTGACTGTGCGAAAGGCACAGCATGTTGTACATCCAATACTTTTTATGAGCGCAGATTTCAGTTCAGAAAGCTCAAGGTTCTATAGGCTTGGTCATACTGCATGGGTGTTAAAACAAAATGGCTTTTAACAAATTGCGCCCCTTGTGCTTGCTCCGCTGGGTTTTTACTGCTGAGCCATTGTCCGATTGACTGCGCGATGGTGGCGCATGATTGATTGTCTTTCAACAAAAACGCGTAGCGGTTGTCATACCAGTTTTTGCTGTCATCCACAAAATACGCTTGGCTATAGCCTTGCTTGTTGGCTTGACCACAAACTGCTTGCGAAGTGGCTCGGTTCCAAATGACATAAGGCGTGCCACTTTGGACTGTCGTTGAACTCCAATTCATGGGAGTACCGCCTGTCAAACCATTCAAACTCATGATAAAAATTTGGCTTCCTTGCCCTTGGGCTTTGACCAAAATGTTTTTATTGTTCGGATCATTAAAGTCACGATTGATGGGTTCTGCTTGATAGGTTAGATTCAAAATCAATGGCAGATGCGCCCCCATCATGGTTTTGTTGAGCGCATTAATCGGTTGTGTGCGACCTTTCGCATCGGTCATCAAGGGCCCTGCCTGCATTTCATCGCCCCTGAAAAATAAAAAATAAGGGGTTTGCGGCTGTGCTTGTCCCGTCGTTGGGTCAAGCAGTACATATTGTTTATGAGCAGTTGCCCTGGTTTTCGCAATCGCTTGCGTTGTATTGCTCAATAAAAAAATGGTAACGAGTGCGGCAAATAAAGTATTTTGTTGAAGTCTCATCAAAATCTCCTCGTAATGTGGCTGTTGAAAAGTGTAAAACTATGAACGCTCGTACATCTAAGTCTTCAAAGTGCAAACTGAATTTTTTTCCTAAATGTTATGGTCGAACAATGAAGTCATTATTAATAATCGTTGCGCCCGCGTCTGTGCGGTAGAACACATTCACGCGATTTAATTCACTGAGGGGTAAAAAAATTTTCTACCTATAAAACGCCCAATAAAATGATGGGTTGGTGTTGGATTCGTTTATCGTCACAGTTTTGTGGT
>JAGNWC010000023.1 GCA_017986195.1 Hydromonas sp. | reverse complement strand
GGCTCACCTTTTTTGGCGGTTGCCTCAAACGTCTGAATCCCTTTGTCATTGAGCACAATCAGTAAATACGGTTGTGCATTCGCATTGGCTCCGAGATGGAATGAATGCACCAAGGTTTTATCAATCGCCACCGTGTTGCGCGCATCGGCATTGGGTACACTTTGACAGCCCAGCAAACCCAAAGCCAATAATAATGCCAAGAAAAATTGTTTCAATATCATCTCCAATCATAGTCGCGTTTTAGGCAGGTACTTTCAAAATCGACTGACACTCATAACCCGCCAGTTTTTCACGCCCACCCAAGCCGTCCAATTCGATTAAAAAACTCAGCCCAACCACCTTGCCACCCATTTGTTTGACCAACTCGGTCACTGCGTGCGCTGTGCCACCCGTTGCCAGCAAATCATCGACAATCCATACATTCTCACCCGCCTTAATCGCATCGGTGTGAATTTCGAGTCTATCCGTGCCGTATTCTAAATCATAGTCATGACCAATGCGGTTAAACGGCAATTTATTCGGTTTGCGCACAGGCACAAAACCCGCACCCAGTTCATACGCCACCGTCGGAGCGAAGATAAATCCACGCGCTTCGGTACCGATGACTTTATCGATTTTCAGACCTTCACAATGCGCGAGCATGCTTTGGATAATCGACCTCAAGCCCTCAGGGTCTTGCAATGCGGTGGTGATGTCGTAAAACAAAATCCCTTTTTTGGGATAGTCAGGAATTTTGCGCACCAGCGCGAGTAGTTCAGTATCGTTCATCATCAGTGTTCAGGAATTTCATCAATCAAGGCATCGGCGTTGTGGTACTTGCGGTTGTACAAATACCAAACATAAAACAATGCCATCAATACAGTAATCAACACCACAAAAATCACGATGGATTGATGCAAGGTCACACCGCTGGCTTTTAGATAATAATACAGAGCCAACATAAATAAAATGCTTAAATTCTCATTAAAGTTTTGTACCGCAATCGAATGTCCTGCCGATAATAAAGTATAACCGCGATGTTGCAACATTGCGTTCATTGGAACCAAGAAAAATCCTGCCAATGCACCTATCCCCAACATTAACGGAAAAGCCATCCAAACCGAACGTATCCACAACAAACTAATCAGCGAAATGCCAACAAACATTCCGATTGGAATCACGCTGGTGGCTTTGCGCATTTGTACATAACGTGCAGCAAGGACTGCGCCAACCGTACTACCGACCCCCACAAATGCCTGCATGTACGAGGCCTCCTTAAGGTCTTTGCCTAAATCAATCTGAGCCCAATCCAACACGACGAACTGCATTACCGCGGCTACTCCCCATAGTAAAGTTGTAATCGATAACGTAATTTGTCCCAGTTTATCGGTCCATAATATTCTTGAGCTGCGCGCAAAATCTTTAATCAAAGCAATCGGGTGGATGTGTTGCTTATTATAACGCGCACCATTATCAGGAATCATACGATTGAGCACTGCTGCCAAGGCATACACCAAACACACAAACACCACACCCGTCAGTGCTGGACTAAGCGTCCAATGTGGTACGTGTCCGAGCAACCACTCATGCAGATCTTGTGAAGATAAAAACCCCCCTAACACTGTGCCGAAAATAATTGACATCACTGTCAGTGCTTCTAACCAACCATTGGCTACGACCAATTTTTTTGCTGGTACCAGCTCAGTTACAATACCGTATTTTGCTGGCGAATACGCCGCAGCACCAAAACCGACAATCACCATTGCCATCAGAGGTGAAACGCCAACGAGCATAATTGAACAACCCAACACTTTGATGAGATTGGTGATAAACATCACAGAACCTTTGGGTCGAGAGTCAGCAAACGCGCCCACGAACGGTGCCAGCACCACATAAGATACGGTGAAAAAAAACTTCAGTAAAGGCTCGTTTTCACCAGGAGTATTGCTTTGTAATGCTTCGCGCAATAATGCAATACTGACTAGAATTAAAGCGTTGTCCGCCAATGATGAGAAAAACTGTGCCGCTAAAACCGTGTAAAAGGAACGCTTCATAATTATCGGATTGCAACGGCTGCCCAACCTTAAAACCCTCTGAACAGTCGCTAAAAATTTATAGTTGTCGTGAGTGACTTTATAACATATTCCGCTTGCATGCGTTGTGAATTTCAGACTAAACCGCATTTGGTGCGGCGCGCATCCACCCATAGGTATCGGTTGATGTACCCATGGAAATAAGTATGCACACCTGAAAAATGCTTGATTTTACGCTACTGGCATTGGGCGATGATTGAGCGAGTTGATTACAAAAATTTATTTCATTCCCTCAACCAAGATTTTTGCATTGTATTCCATCATCTTCAAATACGTCGGAGCAGAACCATCCGCCTCAGAGAGCGCGCCTGTAAACAATTTACCTCCCACGTTCACACCTGTATCTTGTGCAATTTGAGCCATCAGTCTTGGGTCAGAAATATTCTCAAGAAACACACCGCGAATGTTTTCATGTTTGATTAATTCAATTAATTGTGCCACAGTTTTCGCAGAAGGCTGCGACTCGGTGCTCACACCTTGTGCTGAATAAAAAGTCACTCCATAAGTTTGTCCAAAATAATTGAACGCGCTGTGTGAAACCACCGCTTTGCGTTTATCGAGTACAACCGTGCTCATGTCTTGTTTAATCCGCTCGCTGAGTTGATTCAATTGCATCAAATACGCATCGGCACGCTGTTGATAGTAATCAGCACCCGCTGGATCAACTTGTTTCAAGCCTGCAAGAATGTTCGGCACATAATACTTGGCAACCATCTGCGGGGATAACCACACATGGGGATCATATGCGCCGTGCTCGTGTTCGTCATGTTGCTCTTCGACCTGATTTTGTCCATGGTCATGCTCATGGTCATGTCCTGCTTCGCCATGCTTTGGTGCATTGACTTTAGGCGATTCAAGCGCGGGTACGCCTTGCGTTGCCACGACCTTGACTCCCTTAAATTGCGCAGTGTCAGTAGCGCGATTCAACCAACCTTCAAAACCCAAGCCATTGACCACCAATAATTTTGCCTGCGTGATGGTTTTTAAATCGTTCGGAGCAGGTTCAAACGCATGTGGGTTTTTCCCCACGCCCACCAAAGACACCACCTGCACACGCTCGCCACCAATTTGTTGGACAATATCGGCCAGCACGCTAAAACTCACCACTGCTTGTAACGCTTCAGTGGCAGCAGGTGCAGATGGTGGTTGCGTTTGTTTGGATTGACCACACCCCACCAACCCAATAATTGCCAAGACTGCGACTATTTTTTTCCATAAAGTATTCATAACCTAACCTTCTATTTTTCTAAGTGGCGCAACCGCCAATAACGCGGAACCACACCGCCCACACGTCCAAACAATAAAGACAACACATAAATCCCACCTGCAAACAAAATAATTGCAGGACCTGAAGCCAACTCAAAATGATACGAGAGCAATAATCCAGCCAGGCCCGAAGCAAATGCGACCACCACGCAAATGGCCAACATCTGCCCCATGCTTTGCGACCACAGGCGCGCAGAAATCGCGGGCAACATCATCAAGCCCACTGACATCAGCGTGCCGAGCGTCGCAAAGCCCGCAACCAAATTCGCCACCACCAACATGAGAAACACAATGTACCACACACCCCCACGACCGCCGACCGAACGTAAAAACACAGGATCGGTTGCATCCAATAGCAAAGGTCGATAAATCACCGCCAAACCCAACAGCGACACACTGGCAACCATTCCCATCAGTAGCAATCCTGCGGTATCCACCGCCAGCACCGAACCAAACAAGATGTGCACCAAGTCGACTTGTGAGCCTGAGCGCGAAATCAAAAGCACCCCCAAGGCCAGTGCCAATAAATAAAAGCCTGCAAAATTCGCGTCTTCTTTAAGATTCGAGAACCTTGTAGCCAAGCCTGCCAAAATCGCCACCACCACCCCAGCGACAAAACCACCCGCACTCATCGCTGGTAAGCTCAAACCAAACCATAAAAACCCCAAAGCAGCCCCTGGCAAAACCGCGTGGCTCATTGCATCGCCCGTTAAACTCATACGGCGCAACACCAAAAATAAACCCACAGGTCCACTGCCCAAAGCCAAAGCCACGCAACCGACCAAAGCACGGCGCATAAACGCAAAATCAGCAAACGGGGAAACGAGTAAATCATAAACAACACTCATGATTTAACCTCCACCGAATGCGCATGGTCACAGTGTTCATGCGCATGGGTATTGAGCGTTTGCACGACTGCCGCTTCTTGGGTTTGGCACACGGGCGCGCGGTCAAACCAATGGGTACAACGCTCGTTTGCACTCATCAAATGTTCGACCGTGAGCACATCCTCAGGCGACCCCCAAGCCACCACCTCATGCGCGAGCAACACCGCTTCTTGGAAATAGCGTTTGACTTGCCCAAAATCATGCAAAACCGCGATGACCGTGCGTTTCTCTATTTGCCACTGGTGCATCAAACCCAACAAAATTTCGGTGGTATTGGCATCCACCGCGTTAAACGGCTCATCCAGTAAAATTACGGGCGCGTCCTGCACCAAAATTCGTGCAAACAGCACGCGCTGCAATTGCCCCATCGACAAAGCCTGCAGAGGACGCGCGACAAAATCCTGCATCCCTACCTGCATCAAAGCCTGTTCAATGCGAGCAAAATCATTCGTTTTCACACGTCCAAACGCCCCAACCGTGCGCCATAAACCCGTTACCACCAACTCAAAAACCGTCATCGGCATCGAAACATCCATCTCCGATTTTTGCGGCAAATACGCCAAATCCGCACGGGTACAGTCGGTAAACGTCACCTGTCCGCTGTCCATGGGCAAAACCCCTGCGATGGCTTTGAGCAAAGTAGATTTTCCTGCACCATTGGGTCCGACAATCGCCGTCGCCACACCCGCGCACATACGTCCAGTGACGTGGTGCACTGCGGGACGACGTTGGTAACTCACAGTGACGTTGTTCAAAACAATACTCATATCGCCCCCCCCAAAGCCCAAGCAATTGCCAACCACAGCACGATGAGTACAACACAAGCCAGTGTCACGCGCGTCCATACCGACATGGTCAAGAGATTGAATTTCGAGGATTTCATGCTTGCCCCTTTTTTGCCAAACATTCGGTGCAGTGTCCGTTGAGCAATAATTGCTGATTGTCCATTTCAAAGCCCTGCGCCAAACACGATTGACGCAACGCCTGCACACCCGCATCCGCGAGCATTTCATCCACGCGCCCACAGTCACGGCAAGTGACAATCACATTGGCGTGCTCATGGTGCTGGGCATCATCCAAGTGTTGGCAAACCACATAGCCATTGAGGGCATCCACCCGATGTAAAATCCCCTGCTCGACTAAAAAATCCAGCGCGCGATAGACCGTCGGCGGCGCGGCCGAGGCGCGGGTTTGCTGTAAATCGCCGAGAATTTGATAGGCCTTGACCACGCCCTCATGCTGCAACACCAAATCCAAAATTTGGCGGCGTAAGTCTGTCAACTTCGCACCATTTTTTTCACAGTGCGCATTGGCGGAATCGATAAATGCGGTCGTATCCATGGGTATGTACCTGAAATAATATTGTTATATTATAACATAACATCAATTAAATCCACAAATAAAAAAAAGCCTATGTGGTGACAAAGGCTTCTTAATATAAGTATGAACAGCGTTTCTGTCAAACAAATGCTACCCCACATCCATCACCGCATTGGTATAGACCTCCTGCACATCGTCCAAATCCTCGAGCATGTCGATGATTTTTTGCATTTTCACTGCATCATCCCCAGTCAACTCAATGTCATTTTGCGCACGCATGGTGATGTCGGCTTCGGCATATTCCATGCCCGCGGTGTCAAATGCCGCTTTGAGCACTTCGTAATCCGCAGGATCGCAAATCACTTCAACACCACCTTCATCGTCAGTAATGACATCAGATGCACCGTTTTCTAAGGCAATATTCATTACCTCATCTTCGCTGACCCCTGGAGCGAACATGATTTGTCCGACATGGTCAAACATGAATGCGACCGAGCCATCCGTGCCAAGGTTGCCACCGTTTTTGCTCAAAGCATGGCGCACATCGGCCACGGTGCGCGTACGATTGTCGGTCAGGGTATCGATGATAATCGCCGCGCCACCCACGCCGTAGCCCTCGTAGCGAATTTCTTCGTAGTCCGCGCCATCGCCACCGCCAACCCCTCGGTCAATCGCGCGTTTGATGTTGTCATTGGGCATGTTCGCGCCTTTGGCTTTGTCGATTGCCAAACGCAGGCGTGGGTTCGCACTGGGGTCGCCACCGCCGGTTTTCGCCGCGACTTGCAACTCTTTAATCACGCGCGTCCAAACCTTGCCGCGCGTGGCATCGGCACGTGCTTTTTTATGCTTGATATTTGCCCATTTACTGTGACCTGCCATTTTATGTGTCCTTACAAATTGATTTGTTCATATTCACACCCAAAGATGGGCTTGGTTTATAATCTGTGGCGAATTTTATCATATTCGCAACGGGGAAAATACCCCACCCTGTACTCTTGAACAAGCATTGGAGCCACTCATGTCCGAACCCATCCTCATCGCCAAGTCCACCACCACTGAAGTATTTTTCCTGCCGCAAATGGGCAATCGCCACGGTCTGATTACAGGTGCAACGGGCACGGGGAAAACCGTGAGCCTGCAAGCCTTGGCACAACAGTTCTCCGACATGGGCACACCTGTGTTTATGGCGGACGTGAAAGGCGATTTGGCAGGGATTTCGCAAGCAGGTGGTGACAATGAAAAAGTTAAAACACGCTTGAAGGATTTGGGTTTGCCCGAGCCGACTTGGGCAGGCGCACCGACCACGCTGTGGGATGTGTTTGGCGAAAAAGGTCATCCTGTGCGCGCCACGATTTCGGATATGGGACCGCTGCTGCTCTCACGTATGCTCGATTTGAACGACACACAATCGGGTGTGCTCACGATGGTGTTTAAAATCGCCGATGACAATCAAATGTTGCTGCTCGATTTAAAAGATTTGCGCAGTATGTTGCAATTCGTTGGTGATAACGCCAAGCAGTTCACCACCGATTATGGCAATGTCTCTGCCGCATCCATCGGCGCGATTCAACGCGGTTTGCTCACTTTAGAATCACAAGGCGCGGACAAATTTTTCGGCGAACCGATGCTCAACATCGATGACATGATGCAAACCGTTTCGGGCAAAGGCGTGATTAACATCATGGCGGCCGACAAACTGATGCAGTCACCGCGTTTGTACGGCGCGTTTTTGCTGTGGATGCTCTCTGAATTGTTTGAAAAACTGCCTGAAATTGGCGATGTGGACAAACCCAAATTCGCGTTTTTCTTTGACGAAGCACATTTGCTGTTCAACGATGCGCCTAAGGTATTACTCGAAAAAATCGAGCAAGTCGTGCGTCTGATTCGTTCCAAAGGCGTGGGTGTGTATTTCGTGACGCAAAATCCGATTGATATCCCTGATACCGTCTTGGGACAACTGGGCAATCGCATCCAACACGCCTTGCGCGCCTTCACCCCGCGCGACCAAAAAGCGGTACAAGTGGCAGCGACCACTATGCGCGAGAATCCTGATTTGGACATTGCCACCGTGATTACCGAACTCGGCGTGGGTGAAGCTTTGGTGTCAACCTTGGACGCGAAAGGCACGCCGAACATCACCCAACGCGTGTTCATGATTCCGCCTGCGTCACGTTTAGGTCCCGCCACGGACAACGAGCGCACGCAATTGATTCGTCAATCCATCGTTGCGGGTGTGTATGAAGAAACCGTGGATTCAGAATCGGCGTATGAAAAACTGCAAGCGCGCGCCGCTGAGACCGCCAAAGCGGCGGAAGAGGCCGAAAAAGCAGATGAAGGTGGATTTTTGGGTGGGATTTTCGGTGGCAGTGATGCGAAGAAGAAATCCGCTTCGCGCAACGATTCTCTTTTAGAATCTGCTGCCAAATCCATGATACGTGCAGCGAGTTCGAACATCGGACGCGAAATCACCCGTGGGATTTTGGGCAGTTTGTTTGGCAAACGCCGTTGATAAACGTTGCACCACGCCATTGACGGATGTGTGTATCGAGTGGGTTTTAGCGCGGTTTTGGTGGATGCGAAGTGGATTACAGGCTCTACTTTGTTTCTCAACGATCACTCAGAAAAAAAACACAACTCGTTCAAGTCGTTGGTGCATGCAAAAATCTTTGAGTTCAAATTCAGGTACACTGCGAACTCAAAGATTTGCCCCTTGACCAAACACTCAAAGTAGGAGTCTCGTACCATGAACCATATAGACACTATCGACAACAGTCTTGCACACTTGTTCGAAAACAATCGCGCTTGGGCAAAAAATATCAGCGCGAGCAAACCCACATTCTTCTCAGATTTAGCGCGGCAGCAAAACCCAGAATACATGTGGATTGGTTGCGCTGACTCACGCGTGCCCGCAAATGAATTAATCGGCTTATTGCCCGGTGAGGTATTTGTCCACCGCAATGTTGCCAATATTCTCGTACACAGCGACCTCAATTGCTTGTCAGCCATGCAATTTGCGATTGATGTGCTCAAAGTTAAGCACGTCATCATCTGTGGGCATTACAGCTGCGGTGGCGTTGCTGCGGTATTTCAGAATCGCCGCTTTGGCTTGGTCGACAATTGGTTGCGCCACATACACGATGTCAAAAACAAATACGCTGAACTACTGCAAAAACAACCGAATGACGCTGATGCTATCAGTCGCCTATGTGAGTTAAACGTTGTAGAACAGGTCAATAATGCAGCGCAAAGCACGGTTGTTCAAGACGCATGGGCGCGTGGTCAATCGGTCACCATTCACGGCTGGATTTACAACCTGCACGACGGTTTATTGCGCTCATTGGGTTTAGAGGTTTCACAATGGGATGATGTGGCAACACAAAGCGCGCAGGCTCTGCAACGCATCGACGCACCAACCCAGCGCACATGATTGCCCCCAAGCCTCGAAATACGCCATCTATTAAACTGTTATTGATTGCTACCCGCCCTGCTTTTCTGAATGTGACGGCTGTTGCCGTTTTATTGGGCTACGCCAGTGCTGTGCACAGTGGGCACATCATGGACTATCCCTCTGCTGCCCTCACCTTGATTTTTGCACTGGTTGCCCATGCAGGTGCCAATGTTATCAATGATTACTACGATACACTCAGCGGCTGTGACAATGCCGAATCGGAACGAATTGCCCCATTCACGGGCGGTTCACAGTTGATACAAAAGGGGCGTTTGAGTGCATCTGCAACCCGCTTATTTGGCTACTCTCTTTTGCTCAGCGTCGTACCTGTGGGGGTCTATTTGACCTACCGCAGTGGTTTGGGTTTGCTATTCATTGGTGGGCTCGGCATATTCATCGCATGGGCATATTCTGCCCCACCATTCAAACTCCAGTCACGCGGCCTCGGAGAATGGGCAATCACATTGAGCTGGCTTTTGGTGGTCATCGGCACAGATTGGGTGCAAAGCCATCGGTTAAGTTTCACACCGATGGCTGTCGGACTGAGTTTTGCCCTATCGGTTGCCAATATTTTGTATATCAATCAATTTCCCGACATCCGCGCCGACCAAATAGCGCGTAAGTACACACTGATCGTACGATTAGGCACGTTGAACGCACGTTATGGATACATGGCGTTAACGGCTTTGTGTGCTGCGTGGCTATCGACTATGGTGATATTGGGCTATTTACCGACACCTGCTTTATATGGTTTAATTCCTTTGCTGCTACAGGTACAAGCCTGTATGATACTATGGCGCGATGCTGAGAGACCCCATCTACTCGCCCCTGCTATTGAACGCACCATTGTCAGCACTTTGGCTCATGGCTTGTGTGTGGCACTCGCGCTGTTGGTTAAATAAGAATCTTGATGGACACCCCCATCTGTAACGATGCAAACACGCCATTAATTCTGGGGTTTGTCAGAAGGGTCTGTCCATATCGTAAAAGCGTTGTAAGACTTATGGATTATCTATTTGTTTCTTTAAAAGAGGAAGCCGCACATGGAACGTTTTGATTTTAATTTTCCACCTTATGAGTATTTAGCCAGTCAAGAACGAGCAAATATGCAAGCGACGGTAAACATCGCATTCTTTGAAGATGAAGCGATTATTATTGAAGCCAATACCCCAGTCGATTTTTTATATGTGGTCATCAAAGGGCTGGTGCGTGAAGTGAATTCAGATGGTGAGGTGGTTGGCTTGTACCACGCAAAAGACAGCTTTGAAGCGCGCACCTTGGTCGAAGGACAATCACCACACCAGTTTATCGTGCAGGAAGAAGCCCTTTTATACACCATTCCCAAAGCAACAATCGCTGAATTAATGGAGTCAAACCCTCGCTTTGGTGCTTATTTTTACGCGTCTTTGGCAGAAAAACTCACGAATATGGCTCAGGATAAAAATTCCGATCAGTTTGAGAGTCTATTTACCGCCAAAGTGCGTGATGCTTACCGCGACAACGCGATATGGTTAAACGGCACAGACTCGATTATTCTGGCAGCGCAAACCATGAAACAACACAAAACCAAATCCATTTTGGTGCGCCACGAGGAACGTGTTGGCTTGTTTACTGAATCGGCATTTCGCGACATTGTCATTGCGGGGGCATCAACCGAGGATGCCATTCACAAATGGTCGCCATTTGAATTGATTTCAATAGACATTGATGATTATGTATTCAACGCTTTACTGCGCATGACACAATTTAAAATCCAGCGAGTGGTGGTCACAGAGAATGACAAGCCAATTGGTGCATTGGAACAAATTGATGTATTGGCATATTTTTCCAACCACACCCATTTGGTGGCGCAAAGACTTGACCGTGCCAACACCGTGGAAGAATTGGTTGATATCGCCGAACAAATGACCCAATCCATTCAGATTTTACGCAACAACGGGGTACGCGCACCCCAACTGGCTCAACTGATGCAAGTGCTGAATACCAGTCTATTTGAAAAAGCATGGAGACTGCTCGCCCCTGTCGATTTGTTCAACAACAGCTGTTTGATTGTGATGGGATCAGAAGGACGTGGCGAGCAAATTTTGAAAACCGATCAAGACAATGCCTTAATTCTGTCTGAGCATGCCAACCTTGAGCAAGCACAAGCGGTTGCAGAAAAGTTTTCTCTCACACTGGAAAAATTAGGCTACCCTCCGTGTAAAGGCAACATCATGGTCAGCAATCCGATGTGGCGCAAAACCCTACCCGAATTTAAAAAAATGATTCATTCATGGTGCACCAATCCAGTTCCAGATGCCCTCATGAATTTAGCCATTTTTATGGATGCCAAAGCAGTCGCGGGGGATGCCAATTTACTCAAACAAGTCAAAGAACACCTGAGCAAAATCATGTCCAATGATGTGGGAATGC
The DNA here is from genome assembly GCA_017986195.1 of Hydromonas sp. Lineage (GTDB taxonomy): Bacteria > Pseudomonadota > Gammaproteobacteria > Burkholderiales > Burkholderiaceae > CTSOIL-112. The sequence continues at coordinate 1,617 of JAGNWC010000023.1, read as the reverse complement.
TAATGGGGTTTGCACGTGCCATTGAGTTATTTGATCATCACAGCAGTGGCTTTTTTACCCAACTTTTACACCGCGATAATGCCTCAAAAATGGACATTAAAAAAATGGGGGTTTTCCCCGTGGTTCATGGTGTTCGCTCATTGAGTTTGCAAGCACGCTTAGAAGAGACCAACACCTTCGAGCGTCTTCAAGCACTTATCAATCTAAACGTCATAGACGAACGCTTGGGTAAAGACACCGCTGAAGCACTCAGTTACCTAATGGATATGCGTTTAAAAACAGGATTACAAGCGCAAGCACTCACAGGCACAAATTTGGAAACAGACATGCACAACGAATTGGATACAAAAGCACTGTCAACCTTAGAGCGCGACTTACTCAAAGATGCACTACAAGTGGTCAAACGCTTTAAAAACATGGTTCGACACCACTTTCACTTGGGAGGCTCGTGATGTTAGGTTTTCTCAGCAAAAACTGGAATCTGAAAAAACTCAAAGACCATCAGTACGAATTTTTATTCAACGAGCACCCCGAGGAATTTGTCAGTTTTGACTGCGAAACCACAAGTTTAAACGTCAAAGAAGGGGAAATCATTTCCATCGGCGCGGTCAAAATTCGAGGCAATACAGTGCTCACCAGCGAATCTTTTTATATCGTGGTTAAACCCGAAGGAAAAATGACCGCAACCAATGTGACCATACATGGTTTGCGCCCAAAAGATGTGTCCAACGGCGTACCAATCAACGAAGCCTTGGAGCAGTTTTTAGAATTTATTGGCGGTCGCCCATTGATAGGTTACTATTTAGAATACGACGTCGCCATGATTAACAAATACCTAAAACCAATGCTCGGCATCAAGTTGCCTCACAAGAAAATCGAAGTATCTAAATTATATTATGACCAAGAATACCGCAAAAACCCACACAATGGCTACGTCGATTTGCGCATGGCAAGCATCATCAAAAACCTGAATTTCCCTGATTTACCGCGTCACGATGCATTGAACGACTCAATTAATGTCGCCCTCATGTATTTAACCTTAAAAGCGCGCTAAACCTTCCACGACACCATAAGTTTGGTGTCAACTTGGTGTCTTAAAATTCATACCGATACAGCAATTTGGCACTCATCACGCAGTCTGCTCTTTATGTTAAGGAAATCATGAACAAAATCTTCTTCAGACTCTTCGGTTTGTCTCTCATAGCCCTTTCACCAAACCTACACGCAGCGACCCCCACAGAGACATTGAGTCTGGCATGGGCGATTCCTTTTGTCGGCATACTCTTGTCCATTGCTTTTTGTCCATTGCTCATGACCAATGCGTGGCACCACCATCAAGGCAAAATTGCGATTTTCTGGACACTGCTGTTTATTGTGCCAGCACTTATTTGGCTTGGACTTAATTCTATCAGCCACACGCTTGCCCACACCCTGATAGCAGAATACCTTCCTTTTGTCATATTAATCAGCAGCTTATTCATTATTTCAGGCGGTATTTTTATTAAAGGCAATTTGCATGGTAGCCCAAAATTAAACACCTTGCTGTTGGCAATAGGCACACTGTTGGCCAGCTTTATGGGTACAACGGGAGCGGCTATGCTGATGATTCGTCCACTG
>JAGNWC010000115.1 GCA_017986195.1 Hydromonas sp. | reverse complement strand
GGTCGGTGGCTTGCGTGTCATCGGCGCGAACCACGGTGGTAGTGCGCATGGTGTATTCACCGAGCGTGTGGGCGCGTTGACGACTGACTTTTTCGTCGCCCTCACCGACATGGCGTACACATGGAAACCTGCGAGCAAACGCCACTACGAAATCATCGAGCGCACAACAGGCGCGGTCAAATACACCGCCACTCGCGTGGATCTGGTGTTTGGCTCAAACTCAATTTTGCGCGCCTACGCCGAAGTCTATGCGCAGGATGACAACCGCGAAAAATTCGTGCGCGACTTTGCCCGCGCATGGGTGAAAGTGATGGATGCGGATCGAGTGGGGTGAGTTGTTTGGATTGGTAGGAAAAGGGAAGGGCAAGCGTGGCTTGCCCATTTTTAATATTCGGGGGAATTTAAATCGATCAATTGACCAATTAGTCCAGTTTTTGCGTAGAAAGCACGACTTGTCGATCCATGTCCTGCGCCTTTCGTTCTCGCTTGAATCCATTTTCCATCCTTACCTGTTAAAGATTCAAAGCCATAATTGATTAACTTATTTCTAATTAAGTCGTAGTCATCCTTTATTTCTAATAAAAGATTATCGTCTTCAAGAAAATCAAGAGAAACAATTTTCAATAGTTGTGATTTGGGGACGTGTTTACCGTGCCAACTCACAGCGCAAAAAACCAACGATTTTAATTTCTCCCAACAATGACTATCAAAAAACTCTGTTTCTGCCAAAACTTTCGGGTTAATCATGGTTATGGCAAATGTTTCTTTTGGTTTCCAAATACCTTTTACCTGATGAAATGCACACGACTTTAACTCGAACCCCAATCCATTGGGGGCTTGTTTATTATCATTATCAAGCCCCGCCAATCTTTCAAGGGTCAATCCTTTCCATCCTTTATTTTGTTTTTCATTTTTGAAAACGGAAATGCCAAATTTCTCAGCAGACTCAAACAACTCGTCACCTATGTGTTTATTTAAATTTTCAATAGCTTTAATGCGTGTAATCATTTTTGACTTCCGTTAATTTATAAAACTTGGTTCATACGTTGAATCGACAATTCGATGAATTTTAGATTTTGCTCAATCCCGCAATATTGTCTGTTTAACTCTATCGCCGCCACCCCCGTTGTGCTACTCCCCGCAAAAGGGTCAAACACAAAATCTCCCTCGTGTGTAGAAGCACGGATACAGCGCGATACCAAAGCAACTGGTTTTTGTGTGGGATGTTTACCAAATGTTTTTTCTTCGCGTGTCGGCGGATAAATTTGCCACACGGATTTCATTTGCTTGTCGTTGTTTTCGCTTTTCATCAAATCATAGTTAAAACGATGTTTTGATTTCTCAGTTTTCGCAGCCCACAAAACGATTTCGGTTGAGTGTGTAAAGTACCGACAAGCCAAATTGGGTGGCGGATTGGGCTTTTCCCACACAATATCATTGAGCAGTTTGAATCCTAATTTTTGCATGGCAAAACCGATGGAATAAATGCAGTGCATTGTGCCTGTAACCCATATTGTGCCATTGGGCTTGAGTAATTTTTGACAACGACTGAGCCAGTCTATGTGAAATTGATGATCTAAATCCGCGCCCTGCGATTTATCCCATTTGCCTTTATTGACGCTGACCATTTGACCGTTTTGACAGCTGATACCATCGTTGGACAAAAAATAAGGCGGGTCTGCAAATATCATGTCAAAACACCCATCGGGATATTTTTCAATGAGTGAGTCCATCACCTCAATGCAATCGCCTTGATATAGATACACACCTTGGTGATTGGAATAGGCTAATTTCATACTATGCAAATACGGCTAATAGTTCGGCGGCTTTGGTGCGATTGTTGACTTTACTGGATATGAATCGTTGCACATCAAAGGCTTCAATTTGTGCTGCGGCATAAACTTCGCGAGTGAAAATAGTATCGTGGTTAGAAATAACCACACATACACCTTGGCTCATCAAATGGTTTGCCAAATCCGCTAATTTTTTTTGATCGTGTTGTGTAAAACCATTTTGGGTGTAACTGGTGAAACTTGAAGTTACACTCAATGGCACATAGGGCGGGTCGCAATACACCACATCGCCTTTCTTAGCTTGCAACATGGTTTGCTCAAATGTCGCACATTGGAAAATAGCATTCTGGCTTTTTTGCCTAAATGCCAATAATTCTTCTTTTGGAAAGGTAGGGCGCGTGTAGCGTCCAAATGGCACATTAAATCCGCCTTTGGCGTTGTACCGACACAAACCATTGAAGCAATGACGGTTCAGATAGATGAATAACGCGGCTTTTAATGTGCGGTTGTGTGTTTCATTAAAAGTTTGACGGAATTTATAAAATACAGACTCCTGATTGTTATCAATGCAAAAAAACTGCTCTGCATAGTTGATAAAATCAGCATCACTTTGGACGTGTTGAAATACATTGATTAAATCAGGGTTCGCATCAGCAAGTAAATACTCGGAGTAATCTGTATTCATAAACACCGCACCTGAACCCACAAATGGCTCAATCAAGCGTGCACCATTGGGTAGTTTTTCTCTTACCCTGTCGATGATTTTGTATTTACCACCTGCCCATTTTAAAAAGGGTTTCATGAATTTCCTAAACTTGAATGTTGTACCAAGTAATCAATGCTTGATATTGAATATGGATCCATTATAAATGAGAACTCGATAAAAATACGGTCAGATTATTCTTCATGTGATGGGTTTCAACTCACCCCACCTCAACCGCCACCGCCGATAAACAACGCACAATTTCCTGAGGGTTTAGACTCACCAAAAACCCGCGCTTGCCGCCGTTGATGTAGATGTGCGGCAGTTCGAGTATGGTTTTTTCGATGTACACGGGCATGGTTTTTTTCGTGCCAAATGGGCTGGTGCCGCCGACGAGAAAGCCCGTGTGGCGGTTGGCGACTTCGGGTTTGCACGGTTCAACCTTTTTGCAGCCGATTTGCCGCGCGAGTTCTTTGGTCGAGACTTTGCAGTCGCCGTGCATGAGGATGATGAGGGGGTTGGTGTGTTCATCCTCGAAGACTAAGGTTTTGATGACGGCATGTTCGGATACGCCCAATTCACGCGCCGATACGCTGGTACCGCCATGCGCTTCGTAGGCGTAGAGATGTGGGGTGAACGCGATTTTATGCGCTTTGAGGAATTGGGTCGCAGGGGTTTCGGGAGCGTGGGCGGGTTTGCTCATGGTGGTGTGGGATAAAAGTGATGGATTAGACGCAACCCATCGCTCTACAAGTTTTTAGTTGTGCTGTCATTGCGAGCGGGGTTTGCGAAGCAATCTATCGGCTTTTTAATCGCACTTCTGGATCGCTTCGCGATGAAACGGCTCGTAATGACGGTGGTCTGATTACATTTCTTCGCGCTCAGGGTCTGTGCGCTCCAATTCCAGCGACGCTGCGAGCATCGCCAAGCGTCCGACCACGCCATACTGATAAAAGCGGTTGTGCATGGTGTTGAGGTCTTCGGGGTCGTGCACGCGCTCGCTGATGAAGGACAGCGGTTCGAAGCGCATACCCGATGAGTTGAGGTTTTCGTCGTGGCCTTTTTCGGAGTTCGCGCGGTAGAATCCACCCACCACGTAGCGGTCTATCATGTACACCACGGGCTCGGTGGTGTGCCCGTCCCAACGCTCGATGGTCGGCACGCCTTCTTGAATCAAGAGGTCTTGCACTTCCAAACCCTCTTTGATGACCGCCATTTTGTTGCGTTGTTTGCGGTTTAAATCGCGCACGTCATCGGGCGAGCGCACGGTCATGATGCCCATGCCATAGGTGCCTGCATCGGCTTTGACGATGACGAATGGGTCGTCTTTGATGCCGTATTCTTTGTATTTTTTGGTGATTTTTTTGAGTGTGGCTTCCACCGCGGTGGCGAGTTCGTCCTCGCCTGCGCGCTCGTGAAAGTCCACACCGTTGACGTTGGTGTGGTAGGCGTTGAGTAGCCACGGGTCAATGCCGAGCATTTTGCCAAATTTTTTCGCCACTTCGTCATACGCGGTGAAGTGGGTGGATTTGCGGCGCACCGTCCAGCCTGCGTGTAGTGGCGGGAGTAGGTGTTGCTCGCGGATGTTTTCGAGGATGAGCGGTTGTCCGCCTGATAGGTCGTTGTTGAGCAAGATGGTGCACGGGTCAAATTTGCCGTGATCCAAGGTGATGCGCCGACCATTGCGCTCCAATGGCTCAAGCGTGAGTGTGTCGCCATTGGCTAATTCGAGCACGGTCGGCTCGGTGATTTCGTCTGAGAGTGAGCCCAAGCGCACATTCAATCCCGTCAGGCGCATGATTTTTGAGAGTTGCGCGACGTTTTGTAGGTAAAATTGGTTGCGTGTGTGTTTCTCAGGGATGATGAGCAGGTTGCGCGCATCGGGGCAGTATTTTTCAATCGCTGCCATCGCCGCTTGGGTGGCGAGTGGAAACATTTCGTCTGCAAGGTTGTTGAATCCGCCTGGAAATAAATTGGTGTCCACAGGCGCGAGTTTGAAT
>JAGNWC010000114.1 GCA_017986195.1 Hydromonas sp. | reverse complement strand
ACGGTTCGATTGTCGCCGCCCCAAAACCATTATCGATAACATCCGATAAAAACCAAAAAACCCCGTAAAATCAACCTTACGGGGTTTTTCTTTGTCCAATGACCCCAAGCAATCATTGAAATATACGCTTGAAATGTATAGTATGGGGTATAAATGGCTTATACAAAACACAGTTATATTTTTTTCGGGCATTGATGTTTATTGGGGCGCGGGCATGAAGTTGCTGTGTAAACAACACTTTGATTACCTACATTTTGGGATTTAAAATCACGAAACGCTCAACTGATGTGGCGTGTCGGTTCGTATCCAAAATATAGGTCAGCCAAGCATGTTTCAATTTTGAGTGACCACAGGTGATTTTGGAAATCGCAATGTAAACGCACTCCCCTTATTGAGTTGACTTTGAACCGCCAGCACACCGCCGTGACGGCGCATAACTGTTTGTACCACACTTAAACCAATGCCCAAATTACCCGCAGCATCACTTTGGGCACCTCGCACAGTGGCCGCAGCCTGTGTATTCGTTTGAATAGACACCACTTGCGCCTCATTCATTCCCACACCCTGATCTCGAACCGTCAAGCAAGCATATGATTCATCGATCGAAACCGTGATAAAAACACAACTCGAGTCTGGACTGTAGCGCACAGCGTTTGACAATAAATTCATGACCGCACGCCGAATTAGACCCGCATCCACACGAAGCCATAATGCCTCGTAGGCATCATCAGTGACTTCATCCATCACCCACTTGATTTTTTTCGCGCTCGCTATTGGGTAAAACTCGTCCATCACTTCTTGCGCGACAGAAGCCAAATTCACATCCGAGAGCACGAGCTGATTATGCTGAGCTTGTGTCAAAGCCACCATGTCATTCGCCCAATCCAAGGTGCGATGAACATGATGGGTTACTTCTTGTCGCAATACGGGCGACTCACTCGGATACAAATCAAGCGCGGCCAAAATCGCCACCTGTGGCGTTCGTAAATCATGAGAAAGAAACTTCACTAAATCAGCGCGTGTTTGTTGTGCTTGACGTTCGCTGGTTAACTCAAGTAAATTCACCAACCAAGCATTGGACCGAACCTCATCACTTTTGGCAATCGCCACCACATGCAACAAAAATACACCTGAATCACCAGACAACTCTCTGTCATTAAGCCATTTGAAACTCTTTGTTCTCATATCCCAGGGCCAGTTATCAGCTTGATTGTCGATAGCAGCAAATATTTTTTTGAGCGTCATATACTCGGCACATTGAATGTGTACCCTTGCACACACCGCATCCGCTTGTTGATTATGAAAGCGAATCACGCCCACGTCATCAACCACAAACACCGCTGACGGAAAATGCGCCAAACTATCACTCACCAAAGTATGTAACCGTTGCGTGTAACTCATCCCCAGTTCCAACGCATGAGGTGCAAATCGAGCCGCCGTATGCCCACTCAATAAAGGCAGAAGCCCGCCTGCCGAGGCTTGAATCTCGCGCCATTCAGCCTGAGCATAACGCACAAATATCGCCAACCTGCGCCAACTCCACAGTAGATAGACCCACAGCAAACCGATTACTGTCAACACAGGAGGCAGCCAGATATAACGCCACCACATCAGCCCCCAAACCAATGCCACGAAGCCCACCAATATTGTCAAAAACAGCCACAAGTGAAATCGTTCTTTGACCAACAAAAATGCGAACATCAGTAAGACAATTGGTAAAGCCAATAGATACCAGTCATCCACGGTATGAACCACCCACCCGTTTTTCAAACCATCCATTAAATTGGCATGGATTTCAATACCCGACACCGTGCCATCCGAACCAGAAACAGGGGTGGTGAACTGGTCTCCCAATCCCAAAGCGGTCGCCCCGACCAAGACATACTTGTCGCGAAGGAAATCTGCGGACACTTCGCCATCTATAATGCTGCGATATGAGACCGTCATATAACCGCCTTTGGGCACATTTAGAGGCAAGCCATACACGCCCCCCATATTTTCAGTTGCTTGAACGCGCTGTGCCACCCGCGCTTTATTGGACTCCGACTCGCCCAACATCAGCAACTGTAAACCGATTGCATTGAATTGTTCGATTCCTTGCTTAAAATGCAACCTCATGTTGCGCACCACACCGTCCATATCGGTTGCCACAGCGATGTGACCTGTCACTGCCTGATGAAAAATCGGTTGAAGCGAAATCAGTCCCCCATCAAGCCCGACACGCTCACTCGTTGGCATTAACAATAATGGTAAAACCAAATTAGGCGTTTGATCAATTGCCTGAGACAGTGCCACATCATCGATTACATTCGCTGATGGCTCAATAAACAACACATCAAACAACACACCGCGAGGCTTGGCTTGCGCAAGTTTTGTCAAAAAATCGGCATGAACTTTTCGATCCCACGGCCAACGCCCAAACTGAGCCAAGCTTTCTTCATCAATCGCCACGACCACAATATCCGAATCAGCCACACGTTCATGAGAGGACAGCACCCGATCATAGATATAGTCATTCGCTAAAAGCACAGAACCCGTTCCCGATAGCCACCACAGCAGACCCAAAGCAGTCAATAAAATAAACAACCATTCAAACACCAATCGCCGCAATAAGCGGCGACTGATGGAATGATGCGCAATCTTGGGAAAATTTATCATCGACTGACCTTATTCGTCAGCGATATTTTTTGTATTTTTTAGAAACAAATAAGTGTTCGTCAAACCATTTAACCCGCGCTGATCAAGTGCCGCCAAACGAACATAGTAAAATCCATCGGGTAAATCACGCCCAGGGACACTCACTCGTCCACCTTGACTTGGGCTGTCCTGTTCGGCCACCACATCGAGAAAGTTGGCATCACGCGCCACCTGAGCCACATATTTGACTGCACCTTCAACCGCAGAAATCTCAAAAGAAAAATCATTACTGCGCTGCGCTGCCACATTCGTCCAAACAGGTGCCGCCAACAAGCCCTGCATATCTGCCACAGAATCAAGCGTTTGCCCAATGCGCGCCGAACGACCGCCTGTCACCACCAATGATATGGAACACGATTGTAAAGGACGAACCACCACCACACCATCTGCAACCGACACGCCGCTGTCACCACGTCCTAAATCATAGTCGACCGTGAAATGTGTGCCACGAACACCCAGCACGCCATTGGGCACCATAATCTCAAAGGTGCTGCGTTTGGCATTTGGTTTTTTGTTCACGCGGTTCTCTATTGAACCTCGCAACAACTCATAGCGAGCCACCGAGGCACTTGTTTGCTTGAGTGCAATTTTCGCATTTGACGGCAAGACACTGGTCACGCCAGAACCGAGCACAATCGTCACAAAACTCTGACGACCCGTTTCCACCACATCATCAAGAAACAAATTAGCTCCGACCGTTAATGGGCGATTAACCACTTGCCCTGCGCGTGAAACAAGAACCACATCACCTTTAAGTTTCAGAACTTTCGCAGGATACAATTCCATTGGGATCTGTTTTGGTTGTTGATTAAGCCGTGGTTTTTTAGCGTACGAGGAAACTGTGCGTTTTTTTAAGGAATTTTTGGAAGATGATTTGAGCACCGATGAAACGTCTGGTTCGGAAACGCAATGCTCCTGTGCCAGAGCAGAAACGCTCATGCACATCAAAATCATCAGCCCAAAAAAACGCATCAACAACCGATTCATCATCGCCCTATAAAAACCCAAACCATCCGCCATTAATTACAATCGAAACGATACCCAAAACCATACACAGGTCGCAGTACAAACCCACGCTCAGGCGAGAGTGCCAACTTCGATCTCACTCGATGCAGGTGTGTATCTAAAGCGCGACTATTGCTAACATCACTGCGTTTCCACACAGCCTTGAAAATCTCATCCCGTGACAACAACACGCCGATATTACTAAAAAATAACAAAGCCAAATCAAACTCGCGTTGAGTTAATTGCACCACTTGATTATCAAAAGTCACTCTAAGGGCAAAGCGTTCAAAACGATAACCCGCGATTTCTATTTGCGCAGGCAATTCGTCTAAATTATCACCCAACTGATCGCCTGTGCTCAATTCTGACAAAGACCTAAGGCCAACGAGCGTTGGTGGTGATTGCGTAGACGCAATAGGCTCACGAAAATGCATCATCCGCTGACGATTAACCAACCTCTGCACACGCGCCACCAATTCTTTGGGGCGGAAGGGCTTCACCACATAATCATCAGCACCCGCCGTGAGGCTATTGACCACATCATCCTCACCACGCAAAGCCGTAAGCATGATGACAGGTGTGTATTTCTCGGCATATTGACGCAACCACTGTAAAACCACGTCTCCGCTCATATCGGGTAATTGTCTATCGAGCAATACGCAATCAAACGAGTCTTTTTTAAGAACCTCTAAAAGGTCAAGCCCTCTGTCGGATGCCAAAGGACGAACAGGCTATGATGCGCATGTCGGCGAGCGCGGGGTCAAACTCTCAGGCGGACAACGCCAACGCATCGCGATTGCCCGTGTGATGCTCAAGGATGCACCCATTCT
>JAGNWC010000113.1 GCA_017986195.1 Hydromonas sp. | reverse complement strand
GGTATCTTCTGATCGTATGCAAATAAATCGCTCATGCAAATCCTGTATGTGTGCTTGTCACACTGGTTTTGATAGGCGTATTTTATGCCAACGGAGCAATCGCTGTATGGGCTTTTGAGTTTTTCATCGTGATTCCACCCATAAATTCGTGGTCATTGCGAGCGAGATTCATCGCGAAGCAATCCACACAACATCAACACATCAAACTTAGATGGATTGCCACCCCTCGATAAAATCATTCGAGGGTCGCAATGACGGCATGCGAACTTTTATGGTTTTAACCAACCCTAAAACAGCAAACCCCCGCAAAATGCGAGGGTTTGTCAGCAGTGAGCGTATTATTTATTTAACGTCCTTTCCACCATCCATTCAAATCAATGGAATTGGTTAGAGGTGTTTTTCGCACCGCCTGCTTTCAATGCAGCTTCACCTGCAAAGAATTCTTTGTGATCATCACCAATGTCAGAACCAGACATTGCTTGGTGTTTCACGCAAGCAACGCCTTTGCGGATTTCTTCGCGTTGTACGTTCAATACATAAGCGAGCATACCGTCTTCACCAAAGTAGCCTTGCGCCAAGTTGTTCATGTGCAATGCAGTGGTGTGGTACGTTGGCAATGTAATCAAGTGATGGAAAATGTTCGCTTCACGTGACGCGTCTGCTTGGAATGTACGGATGCGTTGGTCAGCGGCCAATGCCAATTCAGTGTTGTCATACTCAACGCTCATCAATTTAGCGCGGTCGTATGCAGACACATCTTTACCTTCGGCAACCATCGCGTCATACGCTTGTTGGCGGAAGTTCAAGGTCCAGTTGAATGATGGTGAATTGTTATACACCAATTTAGCGGTTGGCTCTTGTTCACGAACACGGTTCACCATATCAGCGATGTCTTTGACGTTTGGCGTTGCGGTTTCAATCCACAACAAGTCTGCACCTGCGCGCAAAGATGCCACACAGTCAACCACGACGCGGTCAATGTTTGTGCCTGGCGCAAATTCAAACAAACCAGAAGCCAAACGCGCTGGACGCAACAATTTACCATCACGTTTAATCAATACTTCGTCGTCTTTCGCATCGGCAATGCTCACTTCTTCAGTTTTCAAGAAACTGATGTATTGTGAAGCCAAGTCGCCTTTTTCGCGCGAAACAGGCAAAGTTTGAGTCAAGCCAGCACCTTCAGAGTCGGTACGCGCAACAATCACACCGTCGTTTACGCCGAGTTCCAAGAACGCGTAACGCACCGCATTGATTTTCGCGTGGAATTCTTCGTGTGGTACAGTCACTTTACCGTCTTGGTGACCACATTGTTTCACGTCAGATACTTGGTTTTCGATTTGGATACAGCACGCACCCGCTTCAATCATTTTTTTAGACAACAAGTACGTCGCTTCTGGGTTACCAAAACCAGCGTCGATGTCGGCAATAATTGGTACCACGTGGGTTTCAAAGTTTTCGATTTTTTCCAAAATTGCAGCAGTGTCTTCGCCTTTTTCTTTGGCAGTTTCCAAAGCACGGAACAAATCGTTCAATTCTTTGGCATCAGCTTGACGCAAGAACGTGTACAACTCTTCAATCAAAGCAGGTACCGAGGTTTTTTCGTGCATTGATTGGTCAGGCAATGGACCGAATTCTGAGCGCAAAGCGGCAACCATCCAGCCAGACAAATACAAATAACGTTTATCAGTTGTACCGTGGTGTTTTTTCACCGCGATCATTTTTTGTTGACCGACAAAACCATGCCAGCAACCCAAAGATTGCGTGTAGTTTGATGTATCTTTGTCAAAATCAGCCATGTCTTTGCGCATGATAGCCGCTGTGTATTTAGCGATGTCCAAACCAGTTTTAAAACGGTTTTGAACAACCATACGTGCTGCGTGTTCAGGGTTGATTGCACCCCAAGAATCGCCGTGTTTGGCTTTTAAGTCTTGTACAACTTTTAACGCTGATGCATATACGCTCATGATAATATTCCTAAGTTGAAGTGAAAAAAGTGTTTTATGTCTTATATAAGACATAAGTCAAGGCGTATCATACTCAAGCATCTCCATATGCGCAAGTACTTTTAAACAATAAAACACCATAAAGCGTAAAATTATGATGTTTTTTCATATTGCGATAAATATATTTTGTATTATGAAATGGTTTGTGGTGTCTTTTCTTTCTGTTGTGGCACAATCGCAAAACTCGCCAGTGCAGCAATCAAGGCCATACCCGCATCTGCCCACCACATCCAGTCAAAACTTTGCGTGAATTCGACCGCCAAGCCACCCAAATACGCACCCAAAAATGCGCCCACTTGATGTGAGAGCATGGTCAGTCCAAACAAGGTACTGACATTGCGCAGACCAAACATCCCACCGACCAGCCCTGCCGTTGGTGGTACAGTTGCCAACCAAGTCACACCCAAAAGTCCCGCAAAAAGATACCAAGTGAGTTCTGTCTTGGGAGCAAACACATAAAACATAACCGCAAACACTCGAATTAAATACAAGCTGCCCAACACTTTTTGCATGGCAACTTTTTCGCAAATTTTGCCAACCAATAGACTGCCAATCACATTAGCTACGCCAATCACCGCCAACGCGGTGCTGGCAACCGTGGTCGGTAAGCCACACATCGACACCGCACCCGGTAAATGCGTGACCAAAAACGCAATGTGAAAACCACAAGTAAAAAATCCCAAATGCAGCAGTCGGTAATTGCGTGAACTCCACGCATGGCGAAAGCCGACTTTTTCAGCGGGAACCGCAACACCACAACACACGGGCGAAACTGTTTCGGATTGAACCGCTTTGCCCGTCACCCAGTACAACAATGGCATGCTCGCCAGTGCAATCATCCCCAAGCTCGCAGCAGCAATCGTCCATGTCCACATGCTCAGAAAAATTTGCACCAATGGCGCAAAAATGAATTGCCCCAGCGAACTGGCGGCATTCAAAACACCTGAGATAAATCCAGCACGATGCTCGGGAACCAATTGTACTGCTGCACCAATAAACAAGGAAATACTGGCAAAACCCGCGCCCACCGCACTTAAAAGTCCGAATGTAGCAAACACGCCAGTGGCATTGTGCCAAAGCGGCACTGCCAACAAACCGCCACCAACGCACAACAAGCCCAGCAAAGCCACATAGCGCACACCATAGCGTTCAGCGAGCAGACCCGCAATCGGCTGCGCAAACCCCCAAATCACTTGCCCCACCGCCATTGCCAAACTCACCACCGCAATCGAGATGCCCGTACTGAGCACAATTGGCTGGACGAATAACCCTAAGGATTGGCGTATCCCCATCGACACCATTAAAATCAGACATGCGGCGACAATGAAGGCGATATAGGGTTTTGTGGTGGGCGTTTGCGCTGTGGGGGTCAAATCAAAAGACATGGGATGTATGGTTGGATGCAATTGTATTCAAGTAAACCAAGCCCTCACTTTTAATCAATGGGGACTTGGTTCAATTATTGTTCTGTTTTTATCGGAATCACCACTGGATTTTTAGCCGCGCCTTTGGCTTTCGCTGCCGCAGCAGCAGCGGCAGCTTGGGTGTCAAACAAGCCCAAGCGCACACGGGTTTTGCTCACACCATTGACCACCACAGTTTTCAATTGTGGCTCGACACCTGCGGCACGCAATTTTTTCAATAAGGCGTCCAATTCCTTAGCGTCACTCACCAAGCCAATGTGTACCGCATATTTTTGAGCAGGTGCAGTGGTGGTTTTGGTTTTTGAATCGAGAGTCGCATCTGCGGCTTTGGTGACTGGTTTTTGTGATGCCACTACTGGCGAAGCCGACGGTGCTTGCAAAACGTCGCTTGGCGGTACAGCACTAACGGCGGGCTTTTGCTCCAATTGGTCAGCCGCCGCTTTAATGCTTTCATCGGTTGCCCTTGGGTTTTTAACATCAAACTGCAAATTTTTGTCAGGAACCACCACCGCAATTTCAGAGGCTGTTTGTTTGCGTTGCTCATCAAAAATCCAAGGCAAAATAATAAACGCCGCTGTCAACAATACCACCGCACCAACCAAGCGTCGACGTGTGCGCACTTTTAAATCGTGTAAACGCACCTCTTCGTCGTACACAGCGTTTGCTTGAGGATGCGTGGCGTTGCTCGTATTTGGATTGGAGCGATTTGCTCGAATACGCACTGCGGGTTGCACATCTGCTTGTATGCCCAACTCGCTGCGCATGTCCGTCATGGGGCTACGCACAGAGGAAGATTCTGTATTTTGACTGCCTTGGGCTTGTTTGCTGTTAAACCACTTCATCATCGGTCTTTCTAAAAATCATCGGGCTCGGTTACGCAGACGGCATACCCAGCAACGCCTGCTCCACTGTCACGAAGGAGCCAAATATGACTATTCTATCATCCGCAGGCACTTGTGTGGACAATTGCAGCAAGGCTTGTTGCACCGTATCATGGGTCTGCACGCTGTGCTCGACATCGGCGACGAATCCTGTTTGCAGCAGACATGTTTGCAACTGTGCCGCACTCGCCGCGCGCGGGCTGGGCAATGCACACAAATGCCAATGATCGACCACACCACGCATGGCATTCATCACGCCGACGA
>JAGNWC010000112.1 GCA_017986195.1 Hydromonas sp. | reverse complement strand
AAAAAGCCTTGGTGGTCGGCTCTGAAGTGTTCTCTCGTATGCTCGATTGGAAAGACCGCACCTCGTGCGTGTTGTTTGGCGATGGTGCAGGCGCGGTGGTATTGGAAGCTTCAGAAGAAGCGGGCATACTCGCCTCACGCATCCATTCAAACGGGCGTTTGAGTTCCATTCTCAATGTGTCCAGTTCAATTCAGGGTGGTCAAGTGGTCGGCAATCCGTTTATGTATATGGACGGACAAGCTGTGTTCAAAAATGCGGTCAGTGCGCTCGGTGATGTGGCGCAAGAAGTGCTGGAGGCGGCGAATATGAGTGCCGAACAACTCGATTGGTTGATTCCGCATCAAGCGAATTTGCGCATTATTTCCGCAACTGCCAAGCGTTTGAATTTCCCGATGGAAAAAGTCATCGTGACTGTCAATCAGCACGGCAATACCTCTGCGGCCTCTGTGCCATTGGCGTTTGACACCGCAGTGCGCGATGGGCGCATCACCAAAGGGCAAACCGTTCTGGTGCAGGGTGTGGGTGGTGGATTTACTTGGGGCGCGAACTTGTTTCGATTCTAAAAATAACGCCACTGAGGTACAATGTGGCGTTATTTTTTTAAACAATACAACAGACAAATGGAATCCCCATGAGCCAAACACACAAAACCTACGCCAAAGTCGTTGGCACAGGACGTTATTTACCGAATGCGCCGATTGGCAACGCCGAATTGGTCGCGCGCATGGCCGCGAAAGGCGTGGAAACTTCAGACGAATGGATACGGGAGCGTTCGGGCATCACCCAGCGTTATTGGGCGAACGATGACCAACCCGTGAGCGTATTGGCAGAGTTTGCCGCGCGTCAGGCTTTAGACGCGGCGGGCATGGATGCAAGCGAATTGGACTTCATCATCATTGGTTCATCGACCCCCGACATGATATTTCCCTCGGCGGCGTGTTTGTTGCAATCAAAATTGGGCGCGAAAAACGCCGCGGCTTTGGATGTGCAAGCCGCGTGTACGGGCTTTGTCTATGCCTTGACCGTGGCGAATGCGATGATACAGTCGGGGCAAATCAAAACCGCCTTGGTGATTGGCGCGGAAACCATCAGTGATATTTTGGACGAACAAGACCGCACAACCGCTGTGTTGTTCGGCGATGGCGCGGGCGCGGTGGTGCTCAAAGCATCCGAAGAGCCTGGGATTTTGGCGTGCAACATTCATGCTGATGGCGACTTGGCAAATATTTTATATGGTGATGCCCGCATTCGTGGTGGACAATTGATGGGCGACCCACGGATTAAAATGGATGGGCAAGCGGTGTTTAAAAATGCCGTGTCCTTTTTGTCCGAAGACGCGCAAGCGACCTTGGACAAAGCGGGTATGACGGTTGAGCAATTGGATTGGTACATCCCGCATCAAGCGAATATTCGCATCATCCAATCCGCAGGCAAACGCCTTGGTATGCCGATAGACAAAACCATCGTCACTGTTGACCAACACGGCAATACCTCGGCGGCATCGGTGCCACTCGCGTTGGATACCGCCGTGCGCGATGGGCGCATTCAAAAAGGTCAAACCGTACTCATGCAAGGCGTGGGTGGTGGTTTTACTTGGGGCACGGTGTTGATGCGGTTTTAAGCGTTCAAAAAAAGTAAAACCCTACTTTTTTTGGATTAAAGTTAGAAAATTTGTCAGGAAAACGAGAGTAACGAGTTTCGCTAAAACCCTGACAAATTTTATTGCAAAAGCAAAGAAAAGGAAAACACATGAGTTTAGCATTCGTATTCCCTGGACAAGGCTCGCAAGCCATTGGCGTGCTCAATGATATGGCAGATTTGCCCGTGGTTAAAAACACGATTGTTGAGGCATCCGATGCATTGGGTGTGGATTTGCTCGGCATGATGCAAAACGGACCAGCCGAGGATTTGAACCTGACCGTTAATACCCAACCCGTGATGCTCACCGCATCGGTGGCGTTTTATCGTGCTTGGGTTGAGGCTGGCGGTAAAACGCCGTCCATCATGGCAGGACACAGTTTGGGTGAATACTCTGCTTTAACGGCTGCGGGTGTGTTTGAATTAACTGATGCGGTCAAACTCGTGCGTTTGCGTGCCGAGGCCATGCAAAATGCAGTGCCTGTGGGCGTGGGTGGCATGGCGGCGATTTTGGGCATTGACGACGATACGGTGAAATTCGTTTGTGAGACTGCACAATCCGAAACGGGTGAAGTGGTGCAAGCGGTGAACTTCAATTCACCTGGGCAAGTGGTGATTGCAGGGCACAAAGGCGCGGTGGAAAAAGCCTGCGAATTGGCAAAAGCCGCAGGTGCGAAGCGTGCATTGGTTTTGCCCGTATCAGCACCGTTTCACTCAACGCTGCTACAACCTGCGGCGGAAAAACTGCAAGCGGCGTTGGCAGAATTGACTCTGAATACGCCACAAATTCCTGTGGTCAATAATGTCGATGTACTCATTGAAACCGATGTCAATAAAATCAAAGACGCGCTCGTGCGCCAAGCATGGCATCCCGTGCGTTGGGTAGAATGCGTGCAAGCGATTGCCAATACGGGCGTGACCAATATGGTCGAATGTGGTCCTGGAAAAGTCCTCGCTGGTTTGGCAAAACGCATTGATGCGCGACTGACTGGGTACGCGTTGGTGGATCAAGCGAGTTTGCAAACCATCAATGAAACATTGGCTTAATAATATAATTAGTAAAGGAATGGTTATGGGAACTTTGGACGGAAAAGTCGCCTTGGTCACAGGTGCATCACGTGGCATTGGTCGTGCGATTGCACAAACTTTGGCGCAGCAGGGCGCAATCGTGGTGGGCACCGCCACCTCGGCATCGGGCGCGCAAGCGATTGAACACGATTTGCAAACCATCAACACCAAATGTCGTGGCTTGCTACTCAATGTTGCGGATGGCGCGCAAACCGATGAAGTCATGAAGCAAATTGAGGACGAAGTGGGCGCAGTGGCGATATTGGTCAACAACGCAGGCATCACCCGCGACAACATCACCATGCGCATGAAAGACGAAGAGTTTGACGACGTGATTGCAACCAATCTGCGTGGCGTATTTCGCCTGTCGCGTTCGGTCATGCGTGGCATGATGAAAGCGCGCTCAGGCCGCATCATCAACATCAGTTCGGTGGTGGCGAAAATGGGCAACGCAGGACAAGCCAACTATGCCGCTGCCAAAGGGGGCGTAGAAGCCATGACCCGTGCGCTGGCGCAGGAGTTGGGTTCACGCAACATCACTGTGAATTGCGTGGCTCCTGGATTCATTGCCACCGACATGACCCACGCCATGGGTGAGGGTGCGGCTGAAGCTTTGCAAAGTCGCATTCCATTGGGACGTTTGGGTCAGGCACAAGACATTGCCAATGCGGTGTTGTTCCTTGCGAGTGATTCGGCCAGTTACATCACAGGGCAAGTGCTCGGCGTGAATGGTGGGATGGATATGTGATGCGCTTGGCAGCATGAGCATGAGGAAAAAAACGGGAGCCGTGGCTTCCGTTTTTTTGTGTTTTGTTGCTCTTAGATGGTTAAACCTGTGCGACTGGAATGCTGATGAATCCACCTGCGCCGCCGTAATTCATTGGTGTGAATGCTTCAATTTGTGTCTCACTCATCGCCAAATCACCGCGCAAGGTGTTGGTCATGGCTTGGGTGATGCGCATATCGACCATTTGCCCGATGAGTTTTTGGCGCACGTTTTTCACGCCCACAGGGGGTTTGAAGTTCACAATGCGGTTGTTTTCGGTACGACCATACAATTCAGACGGGTCACGGGTTGAGAGTCCTTCGACCAATACTTTTTCGACTGTGCCGACCATGCCCGCGCTGACGGTTTTGGCGTATTCAAAAATCTCGGCTTGCAGGGTTTGCAGGCGATGGAGTTTTTCGTTGTACGGCACCAAATCGGGTAACTCCGCCGCAGGCGTGCCTGGGCGTGCGCTGTAAATGAATGAGAAACTGACATCAAACTTGATGCGCTCAATCAGTCGCATGGTCTCGAGAAAGTCCTCATGGGTCTCATCAGGAAAGCCGACGATAAAATCCGAAGACAGCGCAATATCAGGACGCACCACGCGCAGTTTGTCAATGATATTGATGTATTGTTGCGCGCTGTAGCCGCGTTTCATGGCGGACAAAATTCGGTCAGAGCCCGATTGCACGGGCAAATGCAAATGATTGACCAATTGCGGTACTTTGGCGAACGCGCCAATCAAGCGGTCATCAAAATGATTCGGGTGGCTGGTGGTAAATCGAATGCGCTCGATGCCTTCAATGTGCGCCATGGTTTCCAACAGCGTGGCGAAGTCTGCCACCTCTGAGGTGTCGCCCATTTTGCCCAAATAGCCATTGACATTTTGTCCCAATAAATTGATTTCTTTCACGCCTTGATCCGCCAAATCGGCAATCTCAGTCAATACGTCATCAAACGGACGCGAGACTTCCTCGCCGCGTGTGTAGGGCACGATGCAGTAACTGCAATATTTCGAGCAGCCTTCCATGATGGAAACAAACGCAGTGGCTTTTTCAACCCGTGGCGGTGGCAGATGGTCAAATTTTTCGATTTCAA
>JAGNWC010000022.1 GCA_017986195.1 Hydromonas sp. | reverse complement strand
TTGCACTCGTTGATGACGGGGATACATCAGGTGGTTGATGCTTATGCGCCGAATGAATCGGTGATTGAGAAGGTATTTGTGAATATCAATCCGCAATCGACTTTACTGCTTGGTCAAGCGCGTGGCGCAGCGATTGGCGCATTGGTTTTGAAGAATTTACCCGTGCACGAGTACACCGCGTTGCAACTGAAAAAAGCCGTGGTCGGACACGGTAAAGCAAAAAAAGAGCAGGTGCAGGAGATGGTTGCGCGCTTGTTGGGCTTGCCCGCCAAACCCCAAGCGGATGCGGCGGATGCACTCGCCGCAGCGATTTGTCATGCGCAAAATCGCGCGCAATTGATGTTGATTGCGCAAAACTCAAACCTCGGTGGCCTGAGCACCAAAGGGGTGCGGATTAAAAATGGGCGTTTGGTGTCGCTGTGAATCAGACGCTTACCCATGCGCCTCGTTATATTTTAGACACCAATATTTGGTTGGATTGGTTTGTGTTTGTGCACGAGCCAGAGACGCCGATGGCGTTGTTAAAAAGTACAATGACTCAGCAGGGCACAACGATTTTGATGACGCAAGCCATGTGGGATGAGTGGGTGGATGTATTGGGGCGTGCGCAGTTTAAAGTTGAGCCTGAGCGGCAGGTCGACATCCTTGCGCAGACGCGCGCATTGGTTGAGTGGGTTGGCGCGACACCGACGCCATTTGAACGCATACGCTGTTCGGATAAAGACGATCAGGTGTTCATTGATGTGGCTTTGGCACTCAAGGTCGATTGCTTGATTTCCAAAGACAAGCATTTGTTGCATCTACGTCAGCGTGCGAAAAAACGGGGTGTGAGCATCGTAACCCCTGAGCAATGGGTGCGGCAGTTTCGTCATGTGATATCTACAGAAATGATTGGGGTGGTGCATGCGTGATTCGGTTAGAATATGCCGCAGCATGGGTGTGGTGTGGATGTTGCTGTTGTTGTCGGCCTGCGCCAATGTGTTGCCACAACACCTGAAAAATACGCCATCTTCGCAATCCCATCAAACCAGCCTGCCCAAATTTTCGGACGCGCCATTGGTGCAGCTGTTTCAAAAACAGCAGGATCAACACAATCAATCCTCAGATACCCAGCCCGTCAACACACACAAACCAATGGATACCATCATGCCAAAAAAGCTTCGTGATTTGCGTGGATTAGTCAATGAGCACTTACATGGTCGCATGGGTGATGCGGTTGCGCAGGCAGGTGTGGATTCGGCAATCTATCCGTTGTCCAATGGTATTGAGGCTTTTGCGGCACGCAGTGCATTGATTAAGAATGCCAAATACAGTTTGGATTTGCAATACTACACCTTGCAAAAAGGGTTGAGTTCGCGTTTATTGTTGCGTGAAGTGGTGATTGCCGCCGATAGGGGGGTGCGGGTGCGCATATTGCTCGACGATCGTGAGCAATTGGGGCGCGACAAAGAAATGTTGATGCTCAACGCCCACCCAAATATCGAGGTGCGTTTGTTTAATCCGATTAAAAGATATCGTTCAAATATTGTGTCGCGTTGGGTGGTTTTTTTGTCTAATTTAAGCAGTTTGCGACGCAGAATGCACATCAAGATGTGGTTGGCAGATGGCGTTCTCGGTATCACGGGGGGGCGCAATTTGGGTGACCGTTATTTCAACGCGGGTGATGCAGATAATTTCTCGGACATGGATGTGCTGCTCGGTGGGGCTGTGGTAGACAAAATGCAGGCGGGGTTTGATGATTACTGGAACTCTGAGCAGGTGATGTCGGTGGATGCTTTTGATGCGCAGCACCTTGAGTTAAGGCGCGAACAAATCTCGCGAATGCTGCTGAGTACCAGCAGGCTAACCCAACTTGAGCGGGTTAGTCGCCACCCGTATTTGCAGGCACTCAAAGACACAGAGCAAGAGATGTTGCCATTCGTTTTGTCCAAAGTCACTTGGGGGCAGGTTGATTTTTTTATGGATCCACCAAGTAAAATCAAACATTACCCAGATCCAGCGCACATCAGTTTGTCCAGTGGGGGTGAAATTCGCCCCAACACCCTTGTATTTGATAATTTAATCAGAGCAATGTCGCAAGCCAAAAAAGAGATACTGATTGTCAGCCCCTATTTTTTACCAGGGGATGAGTTGACTCAATTTTTGATTGACTTACACAATACGGGCATACGCATCAACATTTTGACCAATTCATTGCAGTCCAATGATGTGCCTGTGGTCAATGGGCATTATGATTATTATCGAGACCGTTTGCTACAAGCGGGCATTGTCATGTATGAGTTGCGTGGCTACCCTGATGTGCCTGCATTGCCGCAGTGGCGCCACCCGATTTTTTCAATTAAAGGCTCGCGTACGGCGTTGCATTCTAAAGTCGTGGTGATTGATGGGCAAACCAGTTTTGTTGGCTCGATGAATTTAGATCCTTGTTCCGTGACGGGTAACACTGAGGTGGGCGTTTTGATTCGACAACCCGCTTTTGCAGAACAAATGCGCCAATTGTTTTTCACTCAGTTGGAGCCCAAATTCAGTTTTGAGTTGCGTCAAATCCAAGGGAAAACAGTGTGGTATCTTGGGGGTGATTCTAATTTAGATGAAACACAGCCAGAACGCAGTCGGACGGGGACTGTATTCACCAACGAACCTGGAAGTTTGTGGCGGAAATTACAAAAATACATCGGTGGGTGGTTGCCAGAGCATTACATGTAATCAAGAGTTCTTTGAGTTTAGGCTTGTTCAGATGATTTCAGTCAAGAATGCGTCAAAAAACGATGCCACATCCCCTGTTTTTTCGATTGAGCCACTCGCGAACGGCTTGTTTTTACTGTATGATGGCAATTCACGGTTTGATAGACAAACAATTTGTCACTGAGTAATGGTGTTGCGTTCTGAACGGGGTTTTGAATGAGTTGCACCACTTGGATCAAGTGTTTCGGAATAGATAATGGATTTTTGAAAATCACTCAAAAATAAGGGTGATTTTCATACAAAAAGCAATGGAGATGCAATTTGCATACGGTTGCTGAATGTTGAAGTGTGAATTTAATGGATTTAAATAGTGCGTGAGTGGCTGTCATTTGCGAACTCTTGTTTTTAAGGATTTTAATATGTTTACTTTTATTCGCAAATATTTTTCTAATGACTTGGCGATTGATTTGGGGACAGCAAACACCCTAATTTACGCGCATGGCAAAGGCATTGTATTAGATCAGCCCTCTGTCGTTGCCATCCAACATGATAGCAAAACAGGTCGACCAACGGTCAAGGCAGTGGGGACTGAGGCCAAACAAATGCTGGGTAAAGTGCCTGGCAATATCGAAGCGATTCGCCCGATGAAAGACGGCGTGATTGCGAATTTTTCGATTACTGAAAAGATGTTGGAATATTTTATCCGCCAAGTACACGAATCGAATTTATTTAAACCCAGCCCACGCATCGTGATTTGCGTGCCTTGTGGCTCCACCCAAGTCGAGCGTCGCGCGATTCGTGAGTCTGCCGAAAATGCAGGCGCGTCGGAAGCGCATTTGATTGAAGAGCCGATGGCGGCGGCTTTGGGTGCGGGATTGCCTGTGTTTGAAGCGCGCGGCTCGATGGTGGTCGATATTGGCGGTGGCACAACCGAGGTGGGCGTGATTTCGCTCGGCGGTATGGTATATAAAAACAGCACGCGGGTTGGCGGTGATAAATTTGATGAAGCGATTGTGAATTACATCCGTCGCAATTACGGCATGTTGATTGGCGAGCCGACGGCTGAGTTAATTAAAAAAGAAATCGGTACCGCATTTCCAGGTGCGCAAGTTTTGGAAATGGAAGTCAAAGGACGCAATTTGGCAGAAGGTGTACCCCGCAGCTTCACAGTTAATTCTAACGAGATTTTAGAAGCTTTGTCAGAGCCGCTTAACGCGATTGTTTCAACCGTTAAAATCGCTCTGGAGCAAACACCGCCTGAATTGAGTGCGGATATTGCCGAGTCGGGCATTGTGTTGACGGGCGGTGGCGCGTTGCTCAAAGATTTGGATCGTTTGTTGCAAGAAGAAACAGGTCTGCCAGTTTATGTGGCTGAAGATCCTTTATTGTGTGTGGTGCGTGGCTCGGGTCTGTCGTTGGAGCATTTGAATCGTTTTAGTTCATTGTTTGTGTACGAATGATTTGACGCTGGAGATTGATGCGTCATGAATGACAACTATCAATTGTTTCGTCGAACTACACCCGATTGGGTGCGTTTGACGGTTGCTAGCGTGTGTGCGGTGGTGATGATGGCGGTCAATGGGCCGCCATTGGTGCATCAATTCCTGAGTTACGTTTTTGTGACGCCTGTTCAGCGGACAGTGCATTGGGCGCGAACTTGGGTGGCAGACACATTGTTGCACAGTTACCACATCGAGACTTTGGCCCGTCAGAATCAAGAATTGGTGGCGCAAAACCAAGCGTATGCCATACGTTTGCAGGCTTTGTCTAAAGACGAGGCCGAAAATAAAGCCTTGCGTGCGCAATTGGGTTTGAAAACCTCTATCACGTATCCAATTATTTCTGCGCAAATTTTATATCAGGTCGTTGATCCATATATGCGTAAACTGGTGCTAAACGCGGGTAGCAATGATGGCGTACAGTTGGGGCAACCTGTGGTTGCAGCGGATGGGTTGGTTGGACAAATCACCAGCGTACAGGCAAACAATTCCGAGGTCACTTTAATCACCGATACCAAAGTTAATGTACCCGTGATGGTTCAACGTAACCCCTCTGTGCGCGGATTTATCAGCGGCGATAAAAGCGAAGGTTTGTTGGAGTTGCGGGTTTTCAACCAAGAGCACGCGGATTTGTTGAAAGACGATGTCTTGGTTACGTCTGGCTTGGATGGCTTGTACCCTGCACATATTGCCGTTGCGAAAGTTGCAGATATTGCACCGCCAAGCGCAGATGGACGCTCAGCCATCACGATTGTGCCTATGATGCACCTGATGGCAGTGCGTTACGTAGGCATTTTACAAATTTCCAATTTAGCAGAAATGAAGTCACGCAGCGACACACAAATCGATTTGGCGCGTGACAATCCTGTACCTTCTACTTTGGGTGCTCGTACACGTGAGCAATTTACAAGAAATTAAAAGCGTTTATGTAAACGCTCAATACGATAAATCAGTTATGGCAAGGAAACATCACAATGCGCTTTGAACAATGGTTGGCCTTGGTACGCACTCGAGTGGTTTTGCTCACGATGGCGGCTGCTTGGGCTTTGTCATTTTTAACCGTGCGTCAAACCATATGGTTGGACTGGATGGCATTGGTATTGTTGTTTTGGACTGTTTATCAGCCCAAACGAATTTCGCTCTTGGTGGCATTTGTGTTGGGTATTTTGGTCGATGTGCAACAAGCCTCACGCATGGGTGAGCACGCGTTGATGTACGTGTGGTTGGTGTATGGAATGCGTTTGCTTGCGCCGCGCTTGCAATTTTCCTCTGTCTTTGTACACGCCTTGTATGCGACCGCCATGGTGTTTGTGATACAGTTGCTACGGGCATTGGCTTATTTAGTTTTGCTGGGTAGCCACACTCAAATTTATCCCATGTTGTGGTTGCTATTGGCGATTCCTGCTTGGTTGTTGCTGGCGGTAGTGCTCACACGCGGTATTCAGTCGCGGAAGATGGGCGAGTGGATGACGAACTGAATAAACTGAGCATCTGATGAAACTTTCCCCACGCGTTGGTTTTGCCCAAGGGCAAATATTCAAACACCGAATTTTAATCGCACAATCGTTTGTGCTTTTTTGTTTTGCGATTTTGATTGCGCGATTTGTTTATTTGCAAGTTTTTCAGCACGATGTCTTGAGTTTGCAAGCGCAAATAAACCGTACGGCACAAGTGCCGATTGAGCCTGCACGTGGCATGATTTTGGACAAAAACAACTTTGTGCTGGCGCGTGACAATCCGGGTTTTGCATTGGAAATTGTCCCAAACGAACAGGAAAACATTGAGGCAACGATTGAAAAAATCAAGCAAATTATCCCTGTCTCTGAGACCGACATCAAACGATTCAATAGAATGCGTTTGGAAGGCGATAAGTTTGACAGTTTTCCGATTCGTAGCAAATTAAACGAGCAAGAGGTCGCTAAATTTTCTGTCCAACAATTCAATTTCAAAGGCGTATCGGTTGCCAAGCGCAGTTTTCGTGAATACCCTGAGGGTGACTTGGGCGTGCACGTGGTGGGCTATGTCGGGCGCGTCAATCAGCGCGATAAAGAACGTATCAAAAAAAATGGTCAAGAGCAAGCCTATCAAGGCACGACACATATTGGTAAATTGGGGATTGAGCAAAATTACGAATCTTTATTACATGGCATCAATGGTTATGAGCGTTTAGAGGTCATGGCATCGGGCAAGCAAATGGGCGTGTTGGGCGAAAAAGCCGCCATCCCAGGTGTTAATGTGCAATTGACCATAGATGCCTATATTCAGTCGCAAGTTGAAAAAGGATTCAAAGGTCGTCGAGGTGCTTTGGTCGCGATTGAGCCATCGACAGGGCAAGTGTTGGCATTCGTCAGTGCGCCGACTTACGATGGCAATCAATTCGTCGATGGGATTTCTGAAGTTGCGTGGAAAGAGTTGAACGAATCGAAAAATCGCCCATTGTTCAACCGTGCTTTGCAAGGCGCGTATCCACCGGGTTCTACCTACAAACCCTTTATGGCGTTGGCAGCTTTACATTCGGGCGCGCGTGCACGCGATGAAGTGATACGTGATGGCGGTGTGTATCTTTTGGGCAGCCACCGATACCGCGACAGCACGGGTGGACGTGGGCACGGCATGGTCAATATGTTCACTTCGATTGCGGTCTCTTCGGACGTTTATTATTACAGCTTGGCACATAAAATGGGTGTGGATTTGATGCACCAAGAAATTTCACGTTTTGGTTTTGGACAAAAAACAGGGATTGATTTGTTGGGCGAAACTGAGGGGTTATTGCCTTCAAGCGAATGGTATAAGAAAAAAACCGGCAAAGACTGGTCAGAAGGACAGACCATCAGCTTGGGGATTGGTCAAGGCGAAAATACCTTCTCGATTTTGCAATTGGCACATGCCACTGCGACAATTGCCAACCGTGGTGTGCGTATGAAACCGTATTTACTCAAAGCCAAAATTGACCCCATCACAGGTCAACGCACAGAAACCCAGCCTGAAATGATTGCGGACTTACAAATTCCAGAAGCAGACATTGATTTGGTTACTAAAGCCATGATACAAGTGAATATTTCAGGTACAGGTCGGGGAATTTTTAATGGTTTACCTGGGCAGGTTGCGGGTAAAACTGGTACGGCACAGGTATTTTCTGTCGCACAAAATTCAACCTACAAGCAAAGTGCGCGTGGAGAATTTATGAAAGACCATTCACTGTACATCGCTTTTTATCCTGCCGATAAACCGCAGATTGCGATTGCGGCGATTGTCGAGAATGCGGGTTTTGGTGCTGCTGCTGCTGCGCCCTTGGTGCGTCAAGCGATCGATGCGTTTGTTGCATCGCAAAATGGTCGACGGCTGATTCCCAAAAGCATGGACTCAGGGCAAAGTGCCGACAATGCCAACGCGTTAGTGGGGAGGCAACCGTGATACGGACACATAAAGTTGGTCAAAAAATCAAAAAACTTTTCGCGCCCTTAGACCCGATGATGGTCGTGATATTATTGCTCATTACCATTGTCAGCGTGGTGAGTATGTACAGTGCATCGACCGACAAACCGATACGATTCAGTCGGCATCTTGAAAATTTGGCGGTGTGTTGGGCGGTGATTGTGGCGTGTGCGTATACGCCTCCTAAGGTATTTTCACGCTTGGCCATACCTATTTATGTGATAGGGGTACTCTTGTTGGTGGCTGTGGCGTTGTTTGGTGAGGTGCGTTTGGGTGCGCGTCGTTGGATTTTTGGTTTCCAGCCTTCGGAATTGCTCAAATTGGGTGTGCCGTTGATGATTGCTTTTTATTTCCAAAACTCGGGCAACGCGCAAGGCAAACAACTTTGGCGAATATTTGGCGTTGCTGTACTGTTGTTTGCGATTCCCTTTTTACTGATTGCCAGACAACCCGATTTGGGCACGGGCTTATTGGTGGCGGCAGCGGGTATTTACGTTATTTATTTTGCAGGATTGGGCTGGCGTATCATCATTGGTTTGACGGGAACGGTTGTTATTGGCGTGGTCGCCTTGTATGAAATGCTCAAGAACGATGTGGCAATCATCGAGAAAGTTTTGCATGGCTATCAACTTAAACGCATCAAGGTCTTGTTTGGTTTGATTGATGATGCCAAAGGTGCGGGCTACCACATTGCCAATGCCAAGGTGGCGATTGGCTCTGGCGGTTGGCTGGGTAAGGGTTGGATGGACGGCACACAATCGCAGTTACAATTTATCCCAGAAAAATCCACAGATTTCCTGTTGGCAGTTTATTCTGAGGAATTTGGCCTGATTGGCGTAATTTTGTTACTTGTGCTATACTCGTTATTGATTTCGCGTGGACTGTCCATAGCACATATGGCACAAACGCGATTTGATCGTCTGCTGGCAGGCTCGTTGTCTATGATTATTTTCACTTATGTGTTTGTAAATATGGGCATGGTGGCTGGAATTTTGCCAGTGGTAGGTGTGCCACTGCCGTTTATGAGTTATGGCGGCACTGCACTCGTTACCTTGGGTGTGGCCTGTGGCATGTTAATGAGCATTCGTCATCATCGAATCAGATAGGCGATGCTCACTGGGTAAGACCGCTCCGATACTAATAACTAATTAAGGTCAAACGCCCGTCTATATGGAGTAAGACGGTATGATTCGTTTTATTAAAAGTCAGCGCAAGTTCATACTTGCAACTGGTTTGGGCTTGGCGGTATTGAGTTCACCAGTGATGGCAAAAGAGGCAAAGGCATCAAAAGCAAAAGTAGTACACACCACCGTTAAAGTCAGCAAAACCTCGGTTTCGGGGCAAGTGAAAAAAGTCAGTTATTCACCTGTCAGCGCGAAAGCGAAATTTGCAAGTTCTGGAGTGGCATCGTACTACGGTCCTGGGTTTCACGGCCGACGCACGGCAAATGGCGAAACATTCAATATGCACGCCATGACCGCTGCCCATCGCACCTTGCCGTTTGGAACTTTAATCAAGGTCACCAACCTATCCAATGGCAAATCAACCATTGTGCGTGTGAATGACCGCGGACCTTATGTGGGCAACCGAGTGATTGATTTATCAGTCGCCGCTGCCAAAGAAATTGGCTCGACACATTCTGGAACCGCTCGAGTGAATTTGGAAGTCATCAATTGATTACAAACCTCGCTTGATGAAAGCCACTGAAAGCCACTGAATTTTTTCAGTGGCTTTTTTACGCCTGATTTTTCAAATCCAATGCGCAGGCATAGACTTCATTTTTTGAGGCACTGGTCAATTCAACCGTGAGGGCAACCGCCTGCTTGAGTGGCAAATGCGGCAATAGCGTTTCTAAGGTTGCTTGCCAAGAGGGTAATCCGCTTGTGGACGGCTCGTTGGGGGCGTGGACAATCAACACATACTCGCCGCGTGGCGCATCCGCCGCGCGCATCCAGTCTTGCGCATCGCTCAAAGCAAAGGTTTGGAATTCTTCAAATAATTTAGTGACTTCGCGCGCCACCGTCAGATTTCGTTCGCCAAATACTTCTGATAATGCTTGTAGGGTGTCGTGTAAACGATGCGGTGCTTCGTAGAATACCAAATGCGCAGGGCAATTTTTCCACTGCGCCAACACCTGCGCACGCGCACCCGTTTTGTTGGGTAAAAAGCCAACAAAGGCAAACGCACCATCCACACCCGTGGCCGACAAAGCAGTCACCACCGCGCTTGCACCCGCAATCGGTATCACGCGCAGTCCCGCCTCGCGCACTGCGCTGACGACACGTGCGCCTGGGTCAGAAATCGCGGGCGTGCCCGCATCGGTGATGAGCGCGATGCGCTCGCCTTTTTGTAGGCGTGTGATTAAGTGTTGCGCCGATTCGTTTTCGTTGTGCTCGTGCGTGGCAATCAGTGGTTTTTGAATGCCATATTGATTGAGCAGGGTTTTGCTGTGGCGCGTGTCCTCGCAGGCAATCGCGTCCACGCGCGCGAGTATGGACAAAGCGCGCACAGTGATGTCGGCTAAGTTGCCGATGGGTGTGGCAACGATATACAATGTGTGCGTGGGAAACTGCTGTTGTGAGGCAGCATCCCACAAGGCGTTCAGTACAGATGTCGACATGATATTTGGCTCTAAAAATAGGTGCACACTCTACCATGAAAAGCATGGAAAGCGAATGAAACCGACCCTCAAACAGCTTTTAAATCTTCTCAAACCCTCGGCAAACGCTGCACCCGAGCGCGGCGCGCAAAGGCATTACAACGCCCAATCAGCTACTCAAAAAATCGGCGAACAAGGCGAAGTCATTGCACGTCGGTATTTAGAGCAACAGGGTTTGCGTCATCTTGACAGCAACATTGCCTCGAATTTGGGTGAGATTGATGTGTTGATGATGCACGGTGAAACCTTGGTGTTTGTCGAGGTCAAAATGCGAAAAACGACGAGTTTCGGCGGTGCGCTGGCGGCGATGACACCGAGCAAGTTAAAACGCTTGCGTCAAGCGATTGCCTTGTATTTACAACAAAACCCGCAACACGCCCAGTGCGATTGCCGCATCGATGCGGTATTGATTCAGGGCGTGGGCGCACAGCGCGAGATTCAATGGTTACAAAACATTGATTCCGACTGATTCCAAGCGCGGTGCATCTTTTCCACTCATCCGCCCTCCATGATTTACAGTTATAATCACGTCACACAACCCCACACCGATGGAGCAAACAATGAATTCATACCAACGCGTCTTATTGGCAGTGGCCATGATGGTCACACTGCAAGCCTGCGACAGCAACACCGCGCAAAAAACCGACACAGCCAGTTCATACGCACAACTGAAAACCCTCACCCTTGACACACAAAAACCCGTGGATATGGGCGCAATGCAGCAAGCAGGCAAAGTGGTGGTGGTCAATTTTTGGGCGACCAGCTGCGCGACCTGTAAAAAAGAAATGCCCAAAATGGTCGAGATGTTCAACCAATACCATCCCAAAGGTGTGGAGTATGTTTCGGTTGCCATGCAGTATGATGAGCCTGAAATTGTGAAAAACTACGCGAGCGCGAATAAACTGCCGTTCCAATTGGTGTGGGACAAAGACGGTACATTCGCCAACACCTTTGGTGACATCATTGGCACGCCGACCACTTACATCATCAACAAAAAAGGTCAGACCAAAAAATACATCGGCGAGCCTGATTGGTCACAGTTTTATGCGGATTTAGACCGCGCGTTGGCGAGTTGATGGACACAGTTGCGGAAAATAACAAACACAGCATAGTCGAGGATGTGCAAGCGATTGCCAGTGCGACGCTGATTATCGCCTTGGGCGTGATGGTGTTCAAAACCGCTGGCTTGGTCACGGGCGGTACGACTGGGCTGGCGTTGCTGTTGCACTATATGACGGGCTGGCGTTTCGGTCTGTTGTTGTTTGTCGTTAACTTGCCGTTTTATTGGTTGGCATGGCAAAAAATCGGCGTGGACTTCACCCTCAAAACCTTTATCTCAGTGGGTTTGCTGTCAGTTTGGTCAGAGTTGTTGCCCAATTGGTTGGTGTTTGCCAAAATTAACCCGTGGTTCGCAGCGGTATTGGCGGGGCTGTTGGTTGGCATCGGTTTGCTCATGCTGTTTCGCCACCAAGCCAGTTTGGGCGGCGTGGGTATATTGGCAGTTTATTTGCAAAAAAGCCGTGGCTGGCGCGCAGGTTATGTGCAGTTGTGTGTGGATGCGGTGATTGTGCTGTGCGCGTTTTTGGTCGCAACCCCAACACAGGTCGGTATTTCCATCATCGGTGCGGTGGTTTTGAATATTTTACTGGCGATTAACCACAAACCCGGTCGATACATCGCCACATAAATCACTCTTGCCAAATGCCTCACGCATCCATTTCGCCCGACAATAGTTGGGCGATGCTTTTTTCGCTGCGATTGACGATGCGGTTGCGATAAAAGTAATACAGTAAACTCACTGTGACCACCACCATCCCCACGAGTAAAAACCAAAATCCGCGCGGATTGTGCAAACCGGGTATCACATCGAAATTCATGCCGTACACGCCCGTGAGTAAGGTCAAAGGCGCGAAAATTGCGGTCAAAATTGCCAAAAAACGCATGGTTTCATTGGTTTGATTGGCGGATGCTGAGAAATGCAAATCCACCGCCGCTTTGAGTGAGGTTTGCAGGCGTGAAGCGTGCTTTTGTACGCGGCTGGCGTGCTCAATCAAATCATTCAGGCGCACCAGCATCAGGTCGCGCCGCTGGGGTTGCGCTTGTGATGGGGTTTGAAGCGCGTCGGTATCGAACTGATTGTCAATAAACGCATCGCGAAACTCTTGCAGGGCATCAATTTGCTCTTCACACAGCCCCTCTAATTTTTGTAGGGCGACGCTCTCGCGCAGCAGTTGCGCCCATTCGGTAAAACGTTTTTTCTCTTGTAACAACGCGGTTTGCCAATGATCAATTTGCGCGGTCAGCGGTGCGCGCACTTCCAAGTATTTATCAATCATCGCGTTGAGCAGCTTCAAGCACAAATCAATTGACGAAGTGGGCATGCCTTTGCTTTTTGTGGGCGCATCGGCGTTGCTTTGCGCGAGTACCGTGCCTTTGAGTTTTTGCAACTGCGCATCAAACACGGGGCTGTTGGCGTCGCGCACAGTAATTATCATGTGCTCGGTGAGGATGAAGGATACGGGCGCGGTGTGCAGCTGGGTGGGACTGAGATGGGCTTGACGTATGGGTTTGGGGCTAAGAGTATCGTTGTGCTCGTTTGCCACAGGCATGGACACCAATTTACGGAAAATCAAAATTTGATAATCATCGGTTAAATCAAACGCCGATGGATGCTGGATATTGAGCACATCCGCCAAATGGTATTCATCAATCAACGTGCCTGTTAGACTGAGGAT
Organism: Hydromonas sp.; assembly: GCA_017986195.1. Lineage (GTDB taxonomy): Bacteria > Pseudomonadota > Gammaproteobacteria > Burkholderiales > Burkholderiaceae > CTSOIL-112. Next base: position 616 of record JAGNWC010000022.1, on the reverse strand, counting down.
TTGTTGCTGCCAATCCTCGGGCGCGCGCATCACCTCATCGCGCACGAAATCCAACCACAAAAATCCACCCGATATGTCCTTGGGAAGGTCATTGCGGATGCTGACGACATGATTGTGCAAGGTTTGAAAGAAAAAAGCGTTCATGGTGGCGGTCTGTGATAAGGGATGTGGTTTATGCGGCGCGCTCAATCAGTTCTATTTTATAACCATCGGGGTCGGCGACAAAGGCAATCACGGTTGTGCCGCCTTTGACGGGGGCTGCCTCGCGGGTGACGCACCCGCCAAATTGACCCATGGCGCGTACACGGTCACACGTTTGCGCCACGTCGGGCACGCCAATAGCGATGTGTCCATAAGCCGTGCCCATCTCATATTCGCTGACACCATAGTTATAAGTCAACTCAATCGTTGCCTGCTCAGGTTCATCGGCATAACCAACAAACGCCAAGGTGTATTCGTATTCAGGGTTGTCGCGCGTGCGTAAAAGTTTCATCCCAAAAACTTGGGTGTAAAAATCAATCGAGCGTTGCAAATCGCCAACGCGTATCATGGTGTGCAGTAAACGCATCCATCGTCCTTTAAAAAGTGAACTGGGTCAAGCCGTTGACCCAGTTGT
>JAGNWC010000111.1 GCA_017986195.1 Hydromonas sp. | reverse complement strand
CACCCGTGAGTCGCGCTTGTTTACCCATGACTTCGTGCACTTTGATTTCCACTTTGCTGCCTGTCAAAAACGCAATCCATGCCAATCGCCCGCCCTGCGCCAAGGCTTTCATGTCGCCCGCCGCAGTCGCTGTGCCAAGCATATCGAGAATCACATTCACGCCTTTACCAGCCGTTTTGTCTAAAACTGTTTGCGCCCAATCATCATTGAGTTCAATCACCTCATCCGCGCCCAAATCTTGACACACCTGCGCTTTATTCATTTGACGCAGGGTGACGATGACGCGATGACCCAAAGCTTTTGCCATCTGTATCGCTGCCACACCGATGCCGCTCGCACCTGCGTGAACCAGCAGGGTTTCCGCACCATCACGCCCCAAATGTGCGCGATCAAACACATTGAGCCACACGGTAAATAAAGTTTCAGGCAAACTCGCTGCCTGCTTCATCGTCCAATCCGTTGGAATCGGCAAGCATTGCCGCGCATCTGCCCACACATATTCAGCATAACCACCACCGTGGGTGAGTGCGCACACCGCGTCACCGATTTGCCAATCGCTCGCGCCATTGACTTGAACGATTTCACCCGCCACTTCCAAACCCAACAAGGGCGAGGCATCCGCAGGTGGCGCGTATAAACCCGCGCGCTGTAACAAATCAGGGCGATTGATGCCTGCTGCTTTGACGCGAATCAACACCTGAGGCGCGCCATTCAAAAAAGGTGCAGGCACATCAACCGTCGCCATGTGCATCACATTTGCTTCACCCACACCATCGCACACAATCGCGCGCATTTGTGTCACATCCATATTCACCACCCACCTCTACGCGACCAATTGGTCATTTGACGAATTTGCCGATTGTGCCATGCGCTCAGCAAAATAATCGCTATACCCGCCCCCATCAAGGCAAACAACATATCGGACTGCGTGTCCCAAACATCGCCTTGCGTGCCGAGAAACTCATCCGCGCCCTGCCCCAACATCACCGCAGCAAACCATTCAATCAATTCATAAATCAAGCTCACCGACAGCGCGACACAGATACCGACAAAACTCGCAACACGCCCGCCATTCACCCATTTATGCCGCAGCATCAACTCACGCGCCACCATCGCAGGCACAAAGCCTTGCATAAAATGCCCAATTTTGTCATACGGGTTGCGCGTCAAATCAAAAATATCTTGCATCCAAAAACCCAACGGCACACGCGCATACGAATACGCGCCGCCCAAAATCAACACCAAAGCATGCACACATATCAAGACATATACCAGTCGAGTGAACTCAAAATAGTTGCGCCCTCGTCGCATGAGCCACAACACGGGAAACCCAATTAAAACGGGCGCAACCTCCATCCACCAAGTTGTGCGATCAAACGGCGCAATGCCCGACACCACCAAGGCGATGAGCACAACCACGCTACCGAGCGTCAAAACGTCCAATGATTTTGTCACCGCCAACCTTTCTGCGCAGGTGTTTTTTGAAAAGTCTCAATCAATCACTGCCCCATCAAAGACCATTGTGGCTAAGTATCAACTCCACCACCAATTTAATCCCAAATCCGAGCACACCCATCATCAAGGCAATGAGCAAAATCATTGTGCCATACTTGCCTGCTTTGTTTTCATGTGCCAACTGAAATACAATAAAAAACATAAATGCAATCAAACCGCCCACACCCAAACGCACCGCCCATGTGGCGAATTCTGCTTCAGCCATATTGTTGTCTCCAAACCAATTTTTATAATATTGAAAAACCCAAGTTGGATTTTTAAAGGTTTTTAAGCCTGCGCTTTTTTCAACCAAGCCGCCAACATATGCGGTTGCAAAGCATCATACGCTTCAAATGGTTGATGAATCCACGGACTATTTGCCAAAGTATCCACACAATAGTCAGGCTCGTAGCCTTCTGTGCCCGCCAACTGTCCCGCATGACCTTTTTGCCACAACACCGCTGAGCGTACATCGGTAATTGCAGGATAAAATTCCTTTAAATGCGCTTTCACCGCCGCCAGCGTCACCCCCGTGTCAATCAAATCATCGACCAAGAGCACGCTGCCCGACAATTCCCCTTGCGTCATGGTGATGTTCTGCGCAATATCCAAAGCCCCTTGCAGAGTACCAATCGCCTCACGGTAGGAACTGGTGGACAAAATCGCCAAAGGCTTGTCAAAAATTCGACACAATACATTGCCCGCCACCAAGCCACCACGCGCCAAACACAGCACCACATCAAAATGCCAGCCCGACTCATAAATTTGCAAAGCCAGCCGCTCAATCATACGATGATAGCCTTGCCAGTCAATATACAGGTCGGTTTCGGTGGATTGCTGTGTGCTCATTTTAAATGCTCCGAGGGTTGCGTTTGTGCAAATATAAAGGGCGAATTGTAAGCCATTTAGCGGAGGCTTTGCTTACGATTTGCCGTTTGCTGGGATGTGTTGTAATACCGTGCAAAATTTAAAAAGAAAAATCCACCACGAACGGGTGGATTTTCCAAATAACTCAACCAATGCCCTCTTAACTTTGGACGGCACCCAATTTTTTGTTCATCGCATCCAACAATGCTTGCGTTCGTTGCAAATGAGCGTGCATGGTGTGTTCCATTTTGTGAAACTCATGTTTGAGTTTATGGTCGGCCTGCCTGAATGTTTGGTTAATCTGCTCTTTGGTTGCATTGATTTCTTGCTCTTTCAATTTTGACCAATCATTCACAGTTTTTTTATACGCCTCATATTCAGCAGAGATTTTTTCTCTGAGAGCGTTTAAGTCGTCTTTAAACTCCATGCCATAGACATTCAAAGTTTTTTCAGCATGTTTGAACTTCATTTCGACTTCTGCTTTTTCGATGATAAAGCGCGGAATGCGGCGCAATTTACGCGCCAAGCCAAGTTTCGACATACCATAAATCAACCATTTGGTCGGGTCATAGTGCCACCATTTGACGCCATTGCGATAATCATACTGAAAAATATGGTGAAAGTTATGATAACCCTCGCCCCAAGTAAACAGTGCCATCACAGGGTTGTCCCGCGCCGTATTTTGGTCGGTATAAGGTTGTGAGCCGCTGATGTGCGCCCACGAATTGATGAAAAAAGTAAAGTGGTGGCTAATCACCAAGCGCAACAAACCCGCCAACAAAAACACACCCCACACATCACCACTCATATAACCGATTGCCAACGGAATCCCAAAGTTGGTCAGCACCGCCAACAGGGTGTAATGCTTGTGCTGAAACATCACCATTTTATCTTTTTTCAAATCAGGGACATTTTTATAATCCAAGTGTCCGCTCGGATAATCGCGCAACATCCAACCCATGTGCGAGAACCAAAAACCCCGTTTGGCGGAATACGGATCTAAATCCACATCATCGACAAAACGGTGGTGGTTGCGATGACCTGCCGACCAAAATAAAATCGAATTTTGCACCGCCATCGTGCCAAAAATCATCAATACAAACCGTACAGGCCAACTCGCTTCATACGCGCGATGCGCCCATAAGCGGTGGTATCCAGCGGTAATACTCAAACCGTTTAACGGGAAAATAATAAAAAACGATACCCAAGCAGCAGTGCTGAAATCATAATTCCAACTGTACCAAGGAATCAAAATTAAAGCGAGTAGTGGGGTCAATGTCAACACCAAGGTGGCAGGCCAATTGATGGGGGCTTTGGTTGGGTTGACTGATTGAGTCATCATAGAACTTGATCCTTACAATCGAATAATTAAAATATGTACGCCAACACATTCGCGGCGGGCTGATTTTGTGTCGTTGTGTTTTGCGTTGCACTGCTTAAGGAAACACGGAATAACCCAATCCAGACGGAAGGGGTTATCCCGTGTTTCCTTAAATTATCGAGGCTCAAAGCGATTTACCCCAACACCAAAACCCCAGACTTATTGATCGTATGCACACGATCAGGTCCAGTTGACACGATGTCGATGGGTACGCCACACACTTGCTCAATTCGGTTCAAATACGCTTGCGCATTCGCAGGCAATTCATCCCATTTCGTCAAGCCGAAAGTCGATTCAGACCAACCCGCAAAAGTTTCATACACAGGCACACAACGCGCGACTTCATCCGCACCGCGTGGCAGCAAATCCACTTGTTTGCCATCGACTTGATAACCCACGCACAATTTGACCTCAGGCAAGCCATCCAACACATCGAGCTTCATCATCGACAAACCCGTGACGCCATTGATTTGAATCGAGCGTTTGAGTGCGGCTGCATCAAACCAACCACAACGGCGTGCGCGCCCCGTGACTGAGCCGAACTCTTTACCGACATCCGCCATGTGTTTGCCACTGGCATCGTTCATGCCTTCGGCGTTGTACAACTCAGTTGGAAATGGCCCTGCGCCCACGCGTGTGCAGTAGGCTTTGGTGATGCCGAGGATGTAGTTCAATTTGGTTGGACCCACGCCTGCGCCTGCAGCGGCTGCACCTGCGACGCAGTTTGAACTGGTCACATATGGATACGTGCCGTGATCCACGTCGAGTAAAGTACCCTGCGCACCTTCAAACAGCAAACGCCCCCCTTTTTCTTGAATCTCATGCAAGGTTGCCGACACATCAATCACCATCGGGCGCAGTTGCTCGGCAAATGCCA
>JAGNWC010000110.1 GCA_017986195.1 Hydromonas sp. | reverse complement strand
AGCCCGACATCTTGTACATCACGAAACTCGGCGCAGGCGCGAGCACAGTGACGGTCTCATTCGGCTTAGCAATCGCTTGTGAAAGCATCGCAATCAACTCATCCGAGCCATTGCCCAGCATGATGTCCTTATCCGCAGGGATGTGGGCGTACTCGCGCAAAGCGTCCTTGAGCGCGGTGTAGGACGGCACAGGATAGCGGTTCAATGCCACTTGCGCCAAATGCGTCGCCAACAGAGCCTTTAAATCATCAGGCAAAGTATAAGGATTCTCCATCGCATCGAGTTTAATCAAACCCGATGCATCGGGAACGTGGTATGCGCCCATTTTTAGGATTTCGGGGCGGATGTGGGTGAGGTGGTTGTTCATAATTGGTTTGCTCGAAATATGTGCGTAATATACATTGAGTTTGTTTTTTTATTGTTTATGAGTGGCAAGTTGCTTTTCGTAAGCACCAACTAACATTAACATGTATATATATTGGTAGGAATAAAGATTTTCTTCATTTAATCCACCTGTGTGATCTATCGCTTCTTGGAATGAAGTTAAATCGTTTTGTGAAAGTTGAGTACCCGAATCCAAAGCCTTTTGGAATTTGCTATAAGCATCTTTTGCACTAATAAGGAAAGGTGCGAATTCTTGGCACTCGCCCTTCTCTTTTAATTCATCTAATGACAAAATAGCGCATGACCTTAACACTTCATTTTCTGATTCAAAATGAAATACCTCATGCTCAACAAACTTTTGCTCTGTTAATATTTCTATTGGATGAGCCATAACACGCAGATTAAATAAAATAAAAAAACACAAAAATATATGACGCTTCATAACCATTACCCGATTAAATTTGTGGTGCTCAAAGACTCGACTCGCAACCTATAACCCATAAAGCAGTTGGTAACTCCTATACATAGTAAGCGTGGTTTTAGCACGTTAAGCTATCTACCGATTTACTTCAATCTAAACTCCGCACTTCGTGCATGCGCCGTTAAACCTTCCCCATGCGCCAAAGTGGAGGCGATTTTGCCGAGGGTTTGCGCGCCTTGTTCACTCACCTGGATGATGGACGAGCGTTTTTGGAAGTCGTACACACCGAGCGGCGAGGAGAATCGTGCCGTGCCTGAAGTCGGTAAGACATGGTTCGGCCCTGCGCAGTAGTCACCGAGCGACTCAGAAGTATATTGTCCGATGAAGATTGCGCCTGCGTGGCGAATCATGTCGGCGTAGGCGTTGGCTTGTGTCACATCGGTCACCGAGATTTCGAGATGCTCAGGTGCGATGCGGTTGGCAATGTCACAAGCCTCATTCATATCGCGTGTTTGTATCAAGATGCCACGATTTTGCAATGAGGTACGGATAACCTCTGCGCGTGGCATGTCGGCAATCAATCGGTTAATGGCGTTTTGCACCTCGGTGATGTATTCGGCAGACGGGCAGAGCAAGATGGATTGTGCGAGTTCATCGTGCTCGGCTTGCGAAAATAAATCCATCGCCACCCAATCGGCAGGCGTCGAGCCATCGGCAATCACAAGGATTTCGGACGGGCCTGCGATCATGTCAATACCCACCTGACCAAATACACGGCGTTTGGCTTCGGCGACAAAGGCGTTGCCTGGGCCAACGATTTTATCCACGCGCGGCACAGTGTCCGTACCATAGGCGAGTGCGGCGACCGCTTGCGCGCCGCCGATGGTGAACACTTTGTTCACACCCGCGACATACGCCGCCGCAAGCACGAGCGGGTTGCGCACGCCATCGGGCGTGGGCACAACCATGATGATGTCGGTCACGCCTGCAACGTGCGCAGGAATTGCGTTCATCAGCACCGATGATGGGTACGCGGCTTTGCCCCCTGGCACATAGATGCCGACGCGATCCAATGGCGTGACTTTTTGCCCCAACACTGTGCCGTCCGCCTCGGTGTATGACCAAGACTGTCCGCTGGCTTGGTTCTGCGCGATGTGGTAGTTACGCACGCGTTCGGCGGCGGCTTGCAATGCTGCTTTTTGTACCTCGCCCAATTCATCAAACGCTGATTTTAAATCGGTCTGCGTGAGGGTGAGTGCTTGCATATCCGCGACATGTACGCGGTCAAAACGGTTGGTGTACTCAATCACCGCCGCGTCGCCGCGTGCACGCACCGCCGCAATGATTTCGGTCACAGCGGTTTGAATGCCCGCGTCGGTGCTGTCGTCGAAATGCAAACGCGCGTGTAATGCTGCGTCAAAATTCGCCTGAGTCGTGGATAGGGTAAGTACGGATACGTTCAAGTTTTGGTGTTCCATGATGCTTCTTTATCATTAAATCCTGCAAAGGCGGGCAAAATGTTTGACCCGCACAAAGTCACGTCTGACTGGCTGCTTGCTCAAAAGCTTGCAATATCGGGCGCAAACGCGCTGCTTTGAGTTTGAGCGAGGCTTGGTTGACAATCAAACGCGAGGAGATGTCGCAGACGTGTTCAACCTCCACGAGGTTGTTGGCGCGCAGGGTGTTGCCCGTGCTGACCAAATCGACAATCGCATCGCCCAAACCAACCAGCGGCCCCAATTCCATCGAGCCGTAGAGTTTAATCAAATCCACATACACGCCTTTGGCGGCGAAATGCGCTTTGGCAGTTTCGATGTATTTGGTGACCACGCGCAAGCGCGCGCCTTGCTTGACCGCCGCTTCGTAATCAAAACCATTTTGCACCGCGACCGACATGCGGCATTTGGCAATTCGTAAATCAATCGGGCTGTATAGCCCTTCCATGCCCGACTCCATGAGCACGTCTTTACCCGCCACGCCGAAGTCCGCCGCGCCGTAGCGCACATAGGTCGGCACATCCGAGGCACGCACAATGATGACGCGCAAGTTGGCATCGTTGGTCTGAATGATGAGCTTGCGCGAGGATTCGGGGTCTTCGAGCACTTCAATGCCCGCCGCACGCAACATGGGCAGGGTTTCTTCAAAAATTCGCCCTTTGGACAGGGCTAAGGTGAGCATGTTTGAATCGGTCATTTGGTTTTCCGTTGGGTGACTTCGTCCACCGTTGTTACTCTATGCACTTGCAATTTACCGTCATTGCAGGGGAGAATCAATGGGTTGGCACTCGACGCTCTCGCGTCTCCCCCGCAATCCCCCATTTGGAGATGCCGTGTCAAGCACGGCATGACTCATTAGGTGGGTATTCGGTTTTTTTGAATACTAAATATCTTCCTCACCCGCACCCGTCACGCGCTCAATCTGCGCACCAACGGCATTAAGTTTGGCTTCCATTTGCTCGTAACCACGGTCAAGGTGGTAAATGCGGTCAACAATCGTCGTGCCTTGCGCCACCAAGCCCGCAATCACGAGGCTCGCTGACGCGCGCAAATCAGTCGCCATGACCACCGCGCCTGAGAGGGTTTCAACCCCGTGGGTAATCGCGGTGTTGCCTTCGATTTCGATGCTTGCGCCCAAGCGGTTCATTTCTTGCACGTGCATGAAGCGGTTTTCAAAAATAGTTTCGGTCACGCGCGATGTGCCGTTCGCTATCGCATTGACTGCCATGAATTGCGCTTGCATATCGGTGGCAAAACCTGGGTATTCGGTGGTGCGAATGTTCACTGGTTTGGGGCGACCTTCCATTTTGGCGCGTATCCAGTCTTTGCCCACTTCCAACTGCACGCCCATTTCACGCAATTTATCAAGGGTTGCGTCCATGATTTCTGGATCCACATGGGTCAGGCGAATATCGCCACCCGTTGCCGCCACTGCGCACAAGAATGTGCCTGCCTCGATGCGATCGGACACGACTTTGTGCGACACGCTGTGCAAACGCTCAACCCCATCAATCACCAGTCGATGCGTGCCAATGCCCGAAATTTTCGCGCCCATCTCGACCAGCATGTTTGCCAAGTCGGTGACTTCGGGTTCGCACGCGGCATTTTCTAACACAGTCTGCCCATCCGCCAAGACCGCGGCCATCAGTAAATTTTCTGTGCCTGTCACGGTAATCATGTCGGTGGTGATGCGCGCGCCGCCTTTGAGCCGTCCGCCCGCGCCGTACTCACCTGTATCACCAATCGGAGCCTGCGCATGGATGTAACCGTGCTCGATGGTGATTTTCGCGCCCATTGCTTGCAAGCCCTTAATGTGTTGATCCACAGGACGTGCGCCAATCGCGCAGCCGCCTGGCAAAGACACCCAAGTCTCGCCAAAACGCGCCAACAAAGGCCCGAGCACCAAAATCGACGCACGCATGGTTTTAACCAAATCATAGGTTGCTTTGGTGCTAATCGAGCCATAGGCATGAATGGTGATTTTATCGTGCTCCAATGGTGAGACATCCACGCCGAGTTCACGCAGTAGTTTCATTGTGGTGCGGATGTCGCGCAGATTGGGCACATTGCGCAACTGCACAGGGTCGCCCGTGAGCAAAGTCGCGCACATAATCGGCAGTGCGGCGTTTTTTGCACCGCCCACACGAATGTCACCATTGAGACGCAATTTGCCCGCGCCGCCTGTGATTTTGAGTTGTTCCATTGGGTATCCTAAATAATCAGTGGTTTAATGTTCTGCTGGATTACTGTATTTTGAGTGAATATTTATTTGGCTTGCTCGGTCGCCCATTCACTTGGGGTGTAGGTCTTCATTGACAGCGCGTGGATGTGTGCATCGTTGCCCAAAATCTTATCACCGAGCACCGCGTACACCGCGCGTTGTCG
>JAGNWC010000109.1 GCA_017986195.1 Hydromonas sp. | reverse complement strand
GTCAAAAAATCAAGAAAGCCCATGCCGATGATGTACCGAGTTTGGAATTTGTACAAACCCCTGATATTCTCGCCACGATTGCAAAGTTGCCCAACGCGCCCTACTGCGTGGGTTTTGCCGCCGAATCAGAACATGTCATCGAATACGCGCAAGCCAAACGCATCAAGAAAAATATTCCGCTGATGATTGCCAACCAAGGCCCTGCGACCTTTGGCAGTGAATACAACCAAGTGAGTTTGGTGACTGCCGAGGGTGTCACAACCTTGCCCAATATGCGCAAAGACGCTTTGGCGCAACAATTGATTCAAGCAATCGCCGAGCAATTCAGATCCACACAGAAATAATCTTTTAACCCCCTACATGGCACACATCATGAGTTCCAAAAAAACCAAAACCATTCCCCCACTTTGGCAACAATTGGGGGATTTTTCATCCACCGATTTTCCCATGCTCAATGGACAACCCGTGCCGCTCGGTGGCATGTCGGTACAAACTTTCCTCAAAGAATACTGGCACAAAAAACCCTTGTTGATTCGTCAAGCAATTCCGAATTTTCAAGCGTTTTACCAGCCCGAAGACACCATCGCCGCCTTGCAAAACGAAAACATTGAATCGCGCTTGGTGATTGATGATGCAGAAAAAGGCTGGTCACTGCAATCGGGCCCGCTCAAGAAAAAAGCCATTCCATCGCGCAAACAAAAACGCTGGACGGCACTCATCCAAGGCGTTGATTTGCATCATCCTTTGGGTCATGCACTCATCAATTTGTTTCGTTTTATCCCCGACGTGCGTTTGGATGATTTGATGATTAGTTTTGCCACCGACGGCGGCGGTGTTGGCCCGCATTACGATGCCTATGATGTATTTTTATTGCAAGGTTATGGCAAACGCCATTGGCGCATTTCACAGGAGCAAGACCGCAGCATCAAGCCGAACCTACCCGTGCGCATTTTGCAGCATTTCACACCTGAGCAAGAATGGGTTTTAGAACCCGGTGACATGCTGTATTTGCCACCACAATGGGCGCACGATGGCATCGCGCAGGGCGACTGCATGACCTACTCGATTGGTTTTCGCACCCCAAGTTTTCAAGAACTCGGCGTGGCGTTACTGCAATTTATCGAAGACAACTTGGAATTGAGTGGTCACTACGCTGACCCCAAACTCAAATGCCAAGTCACACCCGCACAAATCCCCACCGAGATGATTAACACCATCGCCAAGCGTTTGGATGAAATGCGTTGGGACAAAGAATGGGTGACCGAAAGTGTTGGCTGCTATTTATCCGAACCCAAACCCACGACCTTTTTTGACTTACCTGCAACCTGCTCGCTCGCTCAATTTAAAACGCGGATTAAAAAGCAAGGTTTGCAATTGGCGTATGCCACCAAAATGTTGTATCAAGAACCGTGGATATTCATCAATGGTGAGCACTTCATCGCCGATGGTGAAGACGCGCAAATCTTGCAACAATTGGCCAATCAAAAATCGCTTTGCCCAGAAACCTTGTCAACCATAGGCAAAGACTCCGAATTATGGGCTGTCTGGCACGATTGGTATGAGCAAGGTTGGTTCTTAGGGTGTTAAAACATGACAATAAGACGCAAAAATACCCACCCTCTCAGGCAGTCATATCGTTTTTTAACTATAATCACCCAGTAATTTGTCTTGTTCAGATTACTTTGTGAACAAACTTTTAAACCTTCAAAGGAAATAGCATGAAAAAAATCTCTCTCGTCGCATTGATGGTATCTGTTGGTGTGTTGACCGCTTGTGGTGGCAGTAACAAAGCCGAATCAGCAGTGGATGCAACCAAAAATGCAGCTGGTGCAGCCGCAACGGCAACCACCAATGCCGTAGGTACAGCCGCAGATGCAACGGCTGGTGCAGCAAATGCAGCGGCTGATGCAACTAAGAACGCAGCAGGTGCCGCAGCAGATGCAACCAAAGACGCCGCAGGTGCCGCAGCAGATGCAACCAAAGACGCAGCCACAGCCACCGTCAATAAAGCAGCTGAAGCGGTTCGCACTGCGAAACCATAAGTTTCAACACCTTGTAGTATCTATCGTAGTAAGCCCGCCCATATTTCGGCGGGCTTTTTAGTGTGGATGACGGCGACACGGACACATGATTTTTAACATCACTCGCCCAGTGACACCATGAAGTTTATTCGCTCTTGGCTGCACAACAGCGCACATAAACGCCCTCAATTCGCTTATAATTTCCGAAATTTTACTGTTCACTTTTTTGTTTAAAGGCAATTCCAAATGACTTATTGCGTCGCCATCAAACTCAATCAAGGTATGGTTTTTCTGTCTGACACCCGAACCAACGCAGGTGTGGATTTGATTAACCGTTTTCGCAAAATGACTGTATTTGAAATTGCAGGTGAACGAACCATCGTGCTCATGACCGCGGGCAATCTATCCATCAGCCAGTCGGTGGTACAAAGACTGCAAATGCAAGGGGGAGAAGCACACACCTCTTTATGGAACGTGAGAAACATGTTCGATGCCGCTCAATTGGTCGGACAAGCCATTCGCGATGTCTACGAAGCCGATGCAGACGCACTCAAAGATTTTGATGTCAGTTTCAATGTCAGTTTCATCATCGGTGGGCAAATTCGAGGCGAGGAAATGCGTTTATTCCAAGTGTATGCCGCAGGTAACTTCATCGAAGCCACCGCCGAAAATCCATTTTTTCAAATTGGCGAAGCCAAGTATGGCAAACCGATTTTAGACCGCGTGATTACCACCGATTTGTGCTTGGACGATGCCGCCAAATGTGCTTTGGTGTCCATGGATTCAACCTTGCAAAGTAATATTTCTGTGGGTTTGCCTTTGGATTTATTGGTGTATGAGTTTGACGCATTGCGCGTGACCAAATTCAGCCGCATCACCGATGAAAACCCGTATTTCCAAATGATTCATCGTGAATGGGGCAAACGCCTGCGCAATACATTTGAAGAAATCCCGCCGCCGATTTGGAATGCGCATCCAGATTTGAGTGTCAGCGATGACACCGATCAATTGGTGCGTCCGATTATCGCCCAACGTCGCAGCAATACGAACCCAATCCAACCCTCTGACGAGGTCAGCGTGCCCGAGTCTGTGCAGCCGATTGTGATACAAACGATGGCATAATGCCGAGCGGGGCGTTAATGACTGATAAACCATTGGCTCAAAACGTCCCCCCATTTTTGACCATCTGCCATCCATTACAAAGAATTTATGAACCCATCTTCACCCACCTCATCCACTCCAAATACTTTAACGATTGTCACCCGCGAATCGCGTTTGGCGATGTGGCAAGCGCATCACATCCGTGACCGTTTGTCCGCACTGTATCCACAGATGCAGATCAACATCCTCGGCACCACCACGCGTGGCGATGAAATCCTTGACCAAAGTTTGTCAAAAATTGGCGGCAAAGGTTTATTCGTCAAGGAACTCGAAGTGGCTTTGCACGATGGCTCGGCGGACATTGCCGTGCACTCACTCAAAGACGTACCGATGAATTTGCCTGAAGGCTTCACGCTCGCTTGCGTGACCGAACGTGAGCGCGCACAAGATGCCTTTATCTCGAATACGTATGATTCTTTAGAAAATTTACCGCAAGGCGCAGTGGTCGGCACCTCCAGTCTGCGCCGCTCGGCACAAATTCAAGCGCGTTTCCCACACATCAAAATCGTGGCTCTGCGTGGCAACCTCGACACGCGTTTTCGCAAACTCAATGAGGGGCAATTCGATGCGATGATACTGGCGGCAGCAGGGGTGATTCGACTCGGTTTGGGCAAGCGCGTGCGCTCGTTGATTCCGCTTGAATACGCTCTACCTGCGGCTGGACAAGGTGCGCTGGGCATCGAAATCGCAGCGCATCGTACGGATTTATTACCGATTTTACAACCTCTGTTGTGCGCCGATACCTTTGCGTGCACGGCGGCGGAACGGGCAGTCTCACGTGCATTGGGTGGCTCGTGCCAGACGCCCTTGGCCGCACACGCCATTATTGACCATGATGAAATATGGTTGCGCGCGAGTATTGCCCTGCCCGATGGCTCTCGTGTGTTGCACGCGCAAGCACGCGGTGCGCGCGACCACGCCGAGGATATTGGCGCGCAAGTGGTGGCGGATTTAAATGCCCAAGGTGCGCAGGAAATTTTGAGCGCGTTAACCACTTGGGTTGCGCCTGAGCCAACCGCATAATCCCACGACAATGCGACCTGTTCTCCTCACTCGCCCACTGCCTTGCTCGCAGCAATTGCAAACACAATTGGAGCAAGCGAATCTCACCGTTGTACACCTACCGACGTTGGCGTTAAACCCTGTATCGCACTCAGAACATGAGGCTCAGATTCAAAACCACTGGCATGAGTACACGGGCGTGATTTTTGTTAGCCAACACGCGGCGCAATTTGCTTTTGAACACATGCAGCGATTGGGATTAAATTTTTCTCCAAACACATGGTTGGGCACGGTGGGACAGGGCACTTTAGCGACATTAAAATCTTTGTGGCCAATACACACACAATTCATCGCCCCTGACATCAACGACAGCCAAGACTCCGAAGGATTGTGGCGCGCCATCACGACGACTGTTGACTTGACAAACCAACGCCTGCTCATCGTGCGTGCGCAGACGGGACGAGACGTTCTGCGACAAATGGCGCAAACCGCCGACATACCGTGTGACATTTGGGC
>JAGNWC010000108.1 GCA_017986195.1 Hydromonas sp. | reverse complement strand
CATCAATCAAAGGCGGCGTGGCTTTTTTGCGACAGTGCTTGCATCAGATTACTTTTTCAAACTATCACGGATTTCGCGCAACAACAATACATCTTCGGTCGGTCCTGCATCGGCTTCTTGTTCTTGATACAGTTTATTGACCAATTTAACAATGATAAACACGCCCAAAGCCAACAGCATAAAATTCACCAAAACCGTGATGAAGCTGCCATAGGCAAACACATTTGCCCCTGCTTTGGTCAGTGCATCATACGTATGTGGAACGCCTTCTGGTGTGTGTCCCAAGACCACAAACATATTGGTGAAATCGACTTTACCGCCAAAAATCGCACCAATAATCGGCATAATTAAATCTTTGACTGCCGAGTCAACAATTTTACCGAACGCCGCGCCGATGATGACACCAATTGCCAAACTCATGACCGGTCCTTTGAGTACGAACGCTTTAAACTCTTTCCACATAACTGCTCCTTTGTATTGTATTGAATATCCCGAAGTCGAACTAAAATAAAGTGAATCTTGATTTTATTCACGGCAAACCATGGGATAAGTATATCTTTTTTTAAGTCAAAACGCGCATAAGTAAATGAATTTTATTCTGTTTTGACAAGTTTCGTAATAAATGGGCTTTGAGCGTGACTAAGTTTACGATACAATAGCAGGGTTATTTGTGTATGAAAAATGAACAAACAGTTTCTGTGGTTTCTGAATTGATTTCAAAATTGATACGCAACGCATTTTGTTTTATTTTTTGTTTTTTTATTCAATTTACATAATGGGGGTCGTTTATGAGCGATCAAAATCCAAAAGAGCTGAACGAAGAACGTCGCAAACTGCTGATTGCAACGGGTGGTGTCGGTGCTTTAGGTGCGGCAGCTTTTGTAACACCAATGGTGGCAAGTTTTGCGCCATCGGTCAAGGCGAAAGCCAGCGGTGCACCAGTTGAGGTAGATATTTCTGCACTCAAACCTGGCGAGCAAATCATTGCTGAATGGCGTGGTAAACCCGTGTGGGTTTTGCGCCGTACTGAAGAACAAACGGCAAAATTGCACGCGCACGATGGCGACTTGGCCGACCCCAAGTCTGAAAAGCCTTACTCTATGCCAGTTCCTGAGTATTGCAAAAATGAGTTCTTCTGTCGCCCTGAGCACAAAGACGTGATGGTGATGGTTGCGGTTTGTACCCACTTGGGGTGCTCGCCAGAGTCCAAATTTAAAGAAGGCGGTGGCGGCTCATTGCCAGAAGGTTGGCCAGGTGGTTATCTGTGTCCATGCCACGGCTCCACATTTGATTTGGCCGGTCGTGTATTTAAAAATAAACCAGCACCACAAAACTTGGACATTCCACCTTATATGTATTTGTCGGATACCAAGTTGGTCATTGGTAAAGACGAGAACGGGGAGGCTTAAATCATGGCGGATATGAAAAATACGGAAACAACGGGTTTAGTGGGCTGGATTGATGCGCGTTTCCCTTTGACAAAAATGTTCAAAGAGCACATGTCAGAATACTACGCGCCTAAAAACTTTAATTTTTGGTACATTTTTGGTGTTTTGTCGATGGTTGTGCTCGCCATCCAAATTCTCACGGGTATTTTTTTGGTGATGAATTACAAACCAGATGCCTCATTGAATGCCGCGGGTGTGCCCGTGGCATTTGCCAGTGTTGAATACATCATGCGTGAAGTATCTGGGGGTAAGTATTTGCGCTTTATGCACTCAACGGGCGCGTCTGCGTTCTTCATCGTGGTGTATTTGCACATGTTCCGTGGTTTACTCTACGGCTCATACCGCAAACCGCGGGAATTAGTGTGGATTTTTGGTTGTTTAATTTTCTTGGCTTTGATGGCTGAAGCCTTTATGGGTTATTTGTTGCCTTGGGGGCAAATGTCGTTTTGGGGCGCGCAAGTGATTGTCAACTTGTTCTCAGCGATTCCTTTGATTGGTCCTGATTTATCGGTGTTCATCCGTGGTGACTTTGTGGTTGGCGACGCAACCTTGAACCGCTTCTTCTCGTTTCACGTGATTGCCGTGCCTTTGGTGTTGATTGGCTTGGTTGTCGCGCACATCATTGCCTTGCACGAAGTCGGCTCTAACAATCCTGATGGTATCGAAATCAAAGCGCACAAAGATGCCAATGGCATTCCTTTGGACGGCATTCCCTTCCACCCATACTACTCAGTGCATGACTTTTTTGGCATTGCGGTGTTTATGATTTTGTTCTTCTTTGTGGTGTTCTTCTGGCCTACGGGCGGTGGTTATTTCCTTGAATACAATAACTACTTGGCGGCCAACCCAATGCAAACACCGAACCACATCGCACCTGTTTGGTATTTCACGCCGTTTTACTCGATGTTGCGTGCGGTGACCAATCAAATGAAATTTTTATTCATGTTCTTGACGGTGTTCGCGGGTGTAATGGCGTATTTGCGCGGTAATTTCAGTGCTGCAACCAAGTTGAAATTCTTGGTCGGTTCGTTGATTTTGGCAGTGTTCATGTACTTCACCGAAGCGGCATTTTGGGGTGTGGTGGTCATGGGCGGCGCGATTGTGATTTTGTTCTTCTTGCCTTGGCTGGACAAATCACCTGTTAAGTCGATGCGCTATCGCCCAAGTTGGCATTTTGGTTTGTTGATTTGTTTTGTGATTAATTTTGTAATTTTGGGTTACTTGGGTGTGCAAGCACCATCACCGATTGGTGAAAAAGTGGCGCAATTGGGTACGTTAATCTACTTTGGTTTCTTTATGTTGATGCCATGGTGGACCTCTGTGGGTGAGTTCAAACAGCCTCCAGAACGTGTTACTTTCAAACCCCATTGAGTCGATAAAGGATAGAAAATGAGATCTACTATTGTTAAATTAGTCTATTTATTGACTGCGGGCATGGTGGCTGCTGTGTTGTATTTGATGTTTTTTGGTGCGGGTCATGCTATCACCCCGCCCCTAAAAGACGCAAAAGTGAATTTGTCTGATAAGGCTTCTCTACAACGCGGTGCGGCGGCTTTTCGTGATTATTGCTTTAGTTGTCACGGCTTGTCAGCGGTGCGTTATAACCAACTCTCTAAAATTGGCTTGTCTGATGACGACATTAAGCAATATATGTTGCCGACTCCGACCACTAAAATTGGTGACTTGATGGTGGTTGGTATGAATGCTGCTGATGCGAAAAAATGGTTCGGTGTCACGCCGCCAGACTTGTCTTTAATGGCCAGCGCAAAAGGTGAAGATTATATATTCTCTTATTTAAATGGCTTTTATAAAGACGATCAGCGCGTTACAGGTTGGAACAATACCTATTTCCCTAATGCTGGTATGCCGCATGTTTTGTGGGAAGAGCAAGGTACTTTAGTTCCAATCATGGAGGACAAACCAGACCCAGCGGATCATACAAAAATGATTCCAACCATCGTTGATTTCACTAAAGCGACGGCAGGGAAAAAAGATGAAGCGCAATACGAACAAATGACAAGAGACATCACCAACTTCTTGTTTTGGGCGGCAGAGCCTGATCGTCAATCGCGTCATATCTTGGGTTATATTGTGATGGCGTTCTTGTTCTTGTTGGCGTTCTTGGCGTATCGTCTTAGCAAAAATTACTGGAAAGATATTCATTGATCAGTGATTATTACCAAAAAGGCAAGCATGGCTTGCCTTTTTTGTTTGAACTTGTCACACTGTCACAGTTTGGATGCGCATGTGCGCTTCAGCCAATAAAAAAGGATAAGATTATGATGGTTTTATATTCGGGTACGACTTGCCCATTTTCGCAACGTTGTCGCTTTGTGTTGTTTGAAAAAGGCATGGATTTTGAAGTGCGTGACGTGGATTTGTTTCAAAAACCAGCGGACATCATGATGATGAATCCGTATGGGCAGTTGCCGATTTTGGTCGATCGTGATTTGATTTTGTATGAGTCAAACATCATCAACGAATACATTGATGAGCGTTTCCCCCACCCCCAACTCATGCCCGCGGATCCTGTCATGCGCGCGCGCGTGCGTTTGATGTTGCTCACATTTGAGCGCGAATTGTTTGTCCACGTACAAACTTTGGAAACCGCCAGCCGCAGCGATGAGCACGAACACGCGCGCAAACAAATTGCCGACCAGCTCACGCAACTCGCGCCCGTGTTTGTCAACAGCAAATACATGCTCGGTGATGATTTCACCATGCCCGACATTGCGATTGCACCGTTGTTGTGGCGTTTGGAATACTATGGCATTGGATTGCCCAAAGCGGCTGCGCCGTTGTCCAAATACGCCGAGCGTTTGTTCTCGCGTCCGAAATACATTGAGGCGTTGACCCCATCTGAAAAAGTCATGCGTCGTTGATGGAAAACATGGTATGAACCCGAACCTCTCACAAACCCCGTATTTAATTCGCGCACTGTGGCAATGGTGCACGGATGCGGGTTTGTCGCCACAAATTTTGGTAAACGTTGACGATATGGCGCAAGTACCACGGCAGTTTGTGGTTGATGGTCGCATCGTGCTGGACATCAGCGCGGAGGCGACCAACCGCCTCGAATTGGGCGATGAATGGATTACTTTTCAAGCGCGCTTTGGCGATAAGGTCGAAAACCTCAGTATTCCAGTGGGCAACGTCATGGCGATTTATGCGGAAGAAACCAATCAAGGTGTGGTATTTGATGTTTCGTCGATGGGTGCTGACGATGATGCCAGCGATGAGGCAATAGATGAAGA
>JAGNWC010000021.1 GCA_017986195.1 Hydromonas sp. | reverse complement strand
TCGTTCGTACTTGGTGGTGAGCAACCATCAAAGTTGGGTGGACATCGTGGTGCTGCAAGCCATATTCAACCGCAAAGCACCGTTTTTTAGATTTTTTCTCAAACGTGAATTGATTTATGTGCCCATCATGGGCTTGGCATGGTGGGTGTTGGACTTTCCGTTCATGCGCCGTTTGACCAAAGAACAAATTGCAAAAAACCCTGAACTGAAAAACATTGACAAACAAGAGGCCATCCGCCGCATGCAAAAATTCAAAGATGTGCCCGTCGGCATTATGCTGTTTCTCGAAGGTACGCGTTTTACCCAAGCCAAACACGACAAGCAACAGTCGCCGTATCAACACTTACTCAAACCACGTGCGGCAGGCGCGGCGTATGCCTTGAGTGTGCTCTCGGATAAACTCGATCAAGTGATTGATGCGACCATCAGTTATCCGCACGGCGTGCCAACCTTTGTCGAATTTTTAATGGGCAAATGTCCTGAAATTCATGTGGATGTGAAGGTACGTCCGATTCCATTGACTTTACGCCAAGGTGATTATGAAACCAATAAGGCGTTTCGGGTGGAATTTCAAAATTGGATCAATGGCATGTGGCAAGAGAAAGATGCACAATTGGCTCAAATAGTTTCCGACGATCCAAATTTTAGCCGTCCTAAAAACTAAATGGGTGCTGTCATTGCGAGCTGATTGACCGCGAAGCAATCCAACGTTTGATGCGGTATGGATTGCTTCGCGGATAAAGCATCGCTCGCAATGACCATAGATGTTAACTCAGCTCAGAGTGGTGGGAATTGGTAATGAAATATTTTGAGGAGAAGTAAAATGAAATGGACTGAAGTTTTAGAAATTGCAATTCAACTGGCTGAGGCGCATCCGGAGGTTGACCCAGCGACCGTGCGCTTTACTGATTTGCACAATATGGTGGTGGATTTGCCTGAGTTTGATGACGACCACAGTCGTGGTGGTGAAAAGGTTTTGGAGGCGATTCAGCAGGCGTGGATGGATGAGGTGAAGTAGAGTAAAATCATCATTAATCCGTCATGCCGTGCCTGACACGGCATCTCCATACATTATGGAGATTGCGGGTCAAAGTCCGCAATGACCTCAGATTGTTAACTATAAAAGGCACGACGTATGTTCGAGATTCAAAACTACCCCCAATTCATTTTAGCGATTATTTTGTTTCAACTCATCCCTGGTGCGGGCACACTGGCGATTTTAAATGCCACCGCGCGTCGTGGTGTGGGTGCGGGTTTGTCGGCGGTGACAGGTACATTGGTCGGTGATGCGGTGTGGATGATCGGCGCGGCGATTGGTTTGGCGGCGGTGATGCAGGCCAATCCGATGGTATTCACGGCTTTGCAATATTTTGGTGTGGCGTATTTGTTGTGGTTGGCTTGGGGACTGTTGCGTGCGGGGCGCAGTGAGTTGGATGTTGACTCAACACAAAGCAAATCCCACTGGCAATATGGCAAACAAGCGGCACTGGTGAGTTTAACCAATCCCAAAGTGATGCTGTTTTTCGTGGCGTTTTTCCCCTTGTTTTTGAAGCCCTCCGCCAGTCCCGTGACTTTGGGCGTGATGATGCTGCATGTGACGGTGATTAGTTTTGTGTATCAAGCGATTTTGGTCTTGGCCGGCAACTGGCTGGCGCGCCAATTCAAAGACGTGCCACAAGCCCAAGTGTGGGCAAAACGCTTTGCGGGCGTGGCACTGGTTGGATTTGCTTTGAAATTGGCGGTCAATAACCGCTGATTGTTTCACTGATTAAAAACGCACCGAACAAGGTGCGTTTTTTGGTGGCATGGTGGATTATCGAAACTTTGCCAATTTGTTTTGCGTTTTGCGCTTGGCAGAGTATTTGCCTGCGAGTTTGACCCCGCCCAAGCCTGTGTCTATCGGCTTGTTCCGCTGTGTGCTCACGGTTTTTTTCACACCTGTGCTGCTGTTGGCACTGTTGCGATTGGGTGCGTCTTGGAATCGCTGGCTTGGGTGGTGCGCGGTTCTGGCATTGGGTTTGGCGTTGGCGGCAGTTGTGCTTTGCACCATGTTGGCAGGTTGGCGCGTGGGCACGAGGTGAGACTTGGAGTAACCAATCAAATCGCTGCGCCCCATCGCGTACAGCGACTCGCGTATCATTGGCCAGTTGTTGGGGTCGTGGTAGCGCAAATAGGCTTTGTGCAGGCGGCGGCGTTTTTCTTCGCGCACCACATCGACTTTTTCGGATGAGCGTGAAATTTTTTCGAGCGGATTGCGTTGGGTGTGCCACATGGTGGTTGCCATCGCCATTGGCGTGGGCAAAAATGTCTGCACTTGGTCCAAGCGGAAGTTATTGCGTTTGAGCCACAGCGCGAGGTTGAGCATGTCCTCATCACTCGTGCCTGGATGCGCGGCGATGAAGTAGGGAATCAAATATTGCTCTTTGCCTGCTTCTTTGGAGTACTGCTCAAACATCTGTTTGAAACGGTTGTACGAGCGCATTTCGGGTTTCATCATTTTTGACAAAGGTCCCGTTTCGGTGTGTTCAGGCGCGATTTTCAGATAACCACCAACGTGGTGTTGCACCAATTCTTTGATGTATTCGGGCGATTCGACTGCTAAATCATAGCGCAATCCCGATTGAATATTGATTTTCTTCACGCCTTTAATCGCGCGTGCTTTGCGGTATAAATCAATCAGGCTGTCGTGGTCGGTGTTGAGGTTTTTGCAAATATCGGGGTACACGCAAGAAAGTTTACGACAACTGGCCTCAGTGATTTCATCCTTGCAACCGAGCCGATACATATTCGCCGTCGGTCCGCCCAAGTCGGAAATTTGCCCTGTGAAACCATCGGTTTTATCGCGGATTTCTTCGATTTCGTGCAGGATGGATTCGTGCGAACGGCTTTGAATGATGCGCCCTTCGTGCTCCGTAATCGAGCAAAACGTGCAGCCGCCAAAGCAACCGCGCATGATGTTGACCGAGTATTTAATCATATCCCACGCAGGGATTTTCGCATCACCGTAAGACGGATGCGGGTTGCGTGCGTAGGGCAGACCATACACATAATCCATTTCTTCGGTGGTCAGCGGAATGGGTTGGACGTTGAGCCAAACATCACGTTCACCGTGCTGTTGGACCAAAGCGCGTGCGTTACCAGGATTGGACTCAAGGTGCAACACGCGCGAAGCGTGCGCGTACAGCACAGGGTCGTGCGCCACCGCTTCAAACGCGGGAATGCGAATCACGCTGTGCAAACGAATTTCATCGCGTTTGGCAATCAGTTCGGCTTTGCGCTGTTCTTTATTAAAAAACTGAATGGGTAATTCAGTCGGTTGATCGGTTTTGGATGCTTCGCTTGCGGGCGGTGTATCGGTTTTCGTGCTGTCCAAATACGGGTCAACGTGGGTGTATTGCGCGTCTTTGGCATTCGGCGCATCCACAGTGGTTGAGTCGATTTCCTGCCATTGCTCAGTTGGTTTCCAACCATGCGGCACAATAAACGCCGTGCCACGCACATCACGAATTTCGTTTAATTTTTCGCCGCGCGCCGCACGATGAGCAATTTCAACCAAGGCGCGTTCAGCGTTGCCAAACAATAAAATATCCGCTTTGGAACTAATCAATGCCGAAGGGCGCACGGTATTTGACCAATAGTCAAAATGCGCAATGCGGCGCAAACTCGCCTCAATGCTGCCAACCATCACGCCGACACCTGGATACGCCTCACGACAACGCTGCGCATAGACATTCACCGCGCGGTCTGGGCGTTTGTTCGGTTCGGCATTCGGTGTATAGGCATCGTCTGAGCGCGGTTTGCGGTCTGCCGTATAGCGGTTAACCATCGAATCCATATTACCTGCGGTCACGCCGAAAAATAAATTTGGTGCGCCCAAGTTTTGAAAATCATTTTTGCTGTGCCAATCGGGTTGGCTGATGATGCCAACGCGAAAACCTTGGTTCTCTAACAACCGCCCGACCAATGCCATGCCAAAACTCGGATGGTCAATATACGCATCGCCCGTAATTAAAATAATATCGCAAGCGTCCCAACCGAGCGCGTCCATCTCAGCGCGGGTGGTGGGCAAAAATGGCGCAACACCAAACCGCTTCGCCCAATAAGGGCGGTATTTGTGGATGGGTTTGATGACTGTGGACATAGGGGCTTTCGGGTGGGTACGACGGGTTCGCGAATTATAACAGAACGCCTCAATTTATATTGAACCTGTCTAAAAACACAATCTTGGGAAAAATATCTCTTTTCATGCATCAAAGTTATGCGGCGATTTTATGAAAATGATGTTAGCATTCGTTCGCAGTTTGTACATATAGTCATAATAATTTTAACAATAGGCAATATCGAGACATGTGTTGCCACACACAAAAGGATGGTCTTATGGAAGCATTTCACGGGTTTATTAACGACATCAACGGCGTTTTGTGGTCGTATGTGTTGGTGTATTTATTATTGGGAGTGGGAATTTTTTTCACCATTCGCTTTGGTTTTGTACAATTTCGTGGACTCAAACGTGCCACCCAAGTTGTTTTTGCCAAAGCAGGTCCAGGCGAGATTACTTCCTTTCAGGCATTTGCCACAGGTTTGGCGTCTCGGGTGGGTATGGGCAATATCGCCGGTGTTGCCACGGCGATTAGCGTTGGCGGACCGGGTGCGGTATTTTGGATGTGGGTCACGGCTTTGCTTGGTATGTCCTCTGCATTTGTCGAGGCAACGTTGGCGCAAATGTTCAAAGTCAAAAATGGAGACGGTACATTTCGCGGTGGCCCTGCTTACTACATACAGCAAGGTTTAGGCTCACGCCGTTGGGGTATCGCATTTGCAATCAGTTTGTTACTGGCGTTTGGTTTGGTGTTTAACGCATTGCAAAGCAATGCCATTGCTGAATCCATGGAGTTTGCTTTTGGTATTGACCGCACTTTGATGGGTCTTATTGTGGTGGCATTCTCTGGTGCCGTGATTTTTGGTGGCGCGCGTCGCATTGGTCGGGTGGCTGAAGTGCTCGTCCCCATCATGGCGATGATTTATTTATTGGTTGCATTGTATGCCATCATTGCCAATATCAGCGAGTTGCCACGTGTGTTTGGATTGATTTTTGCTGCGGCATTTAATCCGCAAGCTGCTTTGGGGGGTGCTGCGGGAGCCAGTTTGAAAGTCGCCATGGAAATGGGTATCAAACGAGGCTTGTTTTCAAATGAGGCGGGTATGGGTTCGGCTCCAAATGCTGCCGCATCTGCATCAACCCCACATCCAGTAAACCAAGGTTTGTTGCAAATGCTCGGTGTGTTTGTCGATACCTGTATTGTGTGTAGTGCAACGGCATTTATGATTTTGCTTTCTCCAGCATACACCATAGGTGGAGAGGCCAAAGGGATCGCATTAACGCAAGCAGCCGTGAATCACCACATTGGTTCTGGCGGCCCTGGCTTTTTAGCGATAGCGATTTTCTTCTTTTCGTTTACCTCTATCATCGGAAACTACGCTTATGCAGAGAGCAATATCAATTTCATCAAGCGAAATTCAATGGTTGTATTGGTGTTTCGCTTAATGGTGCTTGGTATGGTGATGTTTGGTGCGACAGGTAGTCTGCCATTGGTCTGGGATATGGCAGATGTGAGCATGGGCTTTATGGCGTTGATTAACTTGGTCGCGATTTTACTCTTGTCTAAGTTTGCTTTTGCGGCATGGAAAGATTATTCAAATCAACTTAAAGCAGGGCATGAACCTGTGTTTAAGAGTGCCTCAATTGAAGGCTTGCAGGGTAAATTGATGGACGATAGTTGGAAATAATCATTTAGCTGAGTTAGTGACTCAATCAAGACAGCATTGATAAGGTGCTGTCTTTTTATATTCGTGATAGATTCATCGGTTCAGCAGTTCAAGCATACCGCTTTCCCATTGCTGTCTACGGAGGTTTATTTTGCCGAATGCGGGCGTGGTTCATACATTCGTAAACGCAATAAACACAGCAAGCCAACCACAAAAAACAATGCCAACGCCAATGCGGAAGCCTGCGTATTGCCCGTTTGGTTCACCAATGTGCCATGCACCAATGTGCCGACCACAATCGCGCATTTTTCCAAGACATCGTAAAAGCTGAAAAAAGTCGAGGAGTCGTGCGAAGTGGGCAGCAGTTTGCTATAAGTCGAGCGCGAGACCGCTTGCAATCCGCCCATGACCAGACCAACCAAGCCAGCGGTAACGAAAAATTCCGTTTCAAGGTTGAGGTTGGTGTGCAGGCTCAGACTCACGAGGCGATAAATCATCAAACAAATCACAATCCAGATGATGACCGCAAGCGACAAGCCCGCTGTATTGCCAATTTTTTTCACCAACCATGCAAAACTTAAAGCACCGATAATCGCCTCAATTTGCAGCAACATGATGGTTAAAATCATTTTGGTTTGTGACAAATGAATTTCTGTCCCAATGAACGTAGCGATGATAAATATGGTTTGCATCCCCACGCTGTAAAAGAAAAACGAGGTCAAAAACCACTTGATGCGTTTGCTGCGCAACAACTCATTGACAGTTTTGCTTAATTCAGCATAACTATCAGTGAGTAATGTTAATACGGATTTTTGCGCGTGGTGCGTTTGTTCAGTGGCTGACAGCACGCGGTTTTTTGGTAAACGCGAAAAACTAAATTGCGCAAAGCCCAGCCACCAAAGCCCCGTGAGTAAAAAGCATAGCCGTGTATAAAAACCACGATTGCTGTCGTCGGCGACCGCTTGCACCAAAATCAGTGAAATAATTAAAAGCAGTAAGGAGCCAATATAACCGAGTGCAAAGCCTTTTGCCGAGAGTGCGTCTTGTTTGTCCGCGCTCGCGATTTCAGGCAGGAAAGCATTGTAAAAAACCAGTGAACCATAAAAACCTATGCTCGCGCAGATATTCAAAATCAACGCCAAGCCAACATCTGAGGGTGATTTAAAGAAAAATAAGCCCATGGTGGACAATGCACCCAGTGCGCAAAAAAACTTGAGAAACGAGAGTTTATTACCGCGACTGCCCGCAATAGATGAGAACACGGGCGAGAGAAATACCAAGATTAAAAACGACAGTGTGAGTGAATAGCTGTATGCCGCATTCGCGCTGACAGACTGTCCAAAAAGCCGTAAAGTGTGTGCGTCATTGCCCATCACGGCTTGAAAATACAGTGGGAATAAAGCGGTATTGATGACCAATGCGTAGGAAGAATTTGCCCAGTCATACATGGCCCAACCTGTCATGGTTTTTCGATGATTGATGTGCGTGCTCATGCCTGCCTCGTTAAATAATTGTTCGCATGGTACATGAAATGCAGTGCAAACACCAAAATTAGATGGGCTGGGTTTATACTGCGTACATTCATCTATCCTCAAAAGAGATTGCTATGTTTAAAATGAATAAAAACAAACGTTTGCCCGAGCAGTTGTTCACCGTGGTGATGTGGGTCATCGCCGTATTGTTCGCCGTATTTTTAACGGGACTGGGCAGCAAGGTGATTGGTGACTTGCCCAAAGTCGGCGATGCGCCAGAGTTGGCGCAATACTATTCGCCCGAACTGAAACAAATTCAGGCGCAACGCGAACAATTGAATCAGAAAAATGCCACAGTGCGCCAAGAGTTAGAGCAAGCCAACCTCAATCTGGGCAAGTCGCAGCAACGCTATGACGAAGAGAAACAACAGTTTGATAACTGGATACAAACGCGCACCGCCACAGGCAATAATGCACAGGATGCTCAAGTTCTGACGCGCACCCAAAAATTAGACCAACTACAAGCGCAGGTCAGCAGCGAGCAGCAAAAAGTAGAGCAGTTAAATCAAGCTATTTTCAACAACGAACGTATGGTGTCTGTTGAGCGCGAGCAAGTGTTGCAAGAACAGGCGCGTGCGGCATTTGAACACGCCAATAATACCCAAGAGTTGAAAGTGTTTTTGATGCGTCTGCTCATTACCTTGCCTGCCTTGGTGTTGGGGGCTTGGTTGTTTGCGAAAAAACGCCAGTCACGCTATTGGCCGTTTGTGTGGGGTTTTATCTTTTTTGCACTGGTTGCGTTTTTTGTCGAACTGGTGCCTTATTTACCCAGTTACGGCGGTTATGTGCGCTATGTTGTCGGTATTGTTTTGATTTTGGTCGGTGGGCATTATGCCATCACGCGCATGCAAACCTATCTGCGTGAAAAACAGGCTCAGGAGCAAAAAATGAGCCAAAGTTCCCAAGCAGAACGGCGTAAAAATTTCGATAGCGAACTGGCTTTGGGACACATCGCTAAGAATGTTTGCCCCAGTTGTGAGCGAGCATTGAGCAACAGCTCGGGCGTGCCTGCCGACTATTGTGTGCACTGCGGATTGTGTGTGTTTAAAAAATGCGTTCAATGCGGTTCGCGTTGTAGTACTTTTTTTAAATACTGCTCCAGTTGTGGTCATGGCTTGGCAGATGGCGTGGGTCAAGCCCGTGCGGATAAAATACCGCTGTGATGGCTTTGTGGTGGTGTTTTACGCTTAAAATCGCCACATGACGGCGGCTTATGTGTACAATAACAAAAGGTTAGTAAAAAAACAGCCACCGCAGTTGCGACTGCGGTGCTTTACTTTGTATCAGGTACTCACAACGAGTCCAGCAGTAGGAGAAAGATATGAGCAAGACCCCTGTTACCAAATTGGGTGAACAATTGTTGCGTGACGAATTGCAACACCTCAAGCACGTTGAGCGTCCCGCGGTGATTACCGCGATTTCAGAAGCGCGTGCGCAAGGCGATTTGTCAGAAAACGCGGATTATGATGCGGCCAAAGAAAAGCAAGGCTTTGTCGAAGGTCGCATCATTGAACTGGAAGCCAAATTGGCCAATGCGCAGGTGATTGACCCTGCGACACTCGATGCCGAAGGGCGTGTGGTATTTGGTGCAACGGTATTGCTCGAAGATTTAGAAAACAGCAATGAAGTGCGCTATCAAATTGTGGGCGATGATGAAGCCGACATTAAAGTATCAAAAATCTCCATCAGTTCGCCGATTGCGCGTGCGCTGATTGGTAAGTCTGCGGGCGATGTCGCACAAGTACACGCACCCTCTGGCGTGCGTGAGTACGAAATTGTCGAAGTGCTGTACCTCTGATGAATATTTGGTTGGAACGCCTCGCGAAAATCGCCCTGATGTTTTGGGCGATTGTCACGTGGACGACGGGTTATGTGTTTGCACCCGTGATGTTTGCGAAATTTGACAAAATTCAAGCAGGTTTAAATACAGGCGAATTGCTGCATGCGACTTACGTGTTGAGTTTGTTGTGTGCTTTGGTGTTGTTGATAGATTTTCGCGTGCGCTTCAAACAACGCTTGCTGCATCTGACGGATT
This sequence comes from Hydromonas sp., assembly GCA_017986195.1. Lineage (GTDB taxonomy): Bacteria > Pseudomonadota > Gammaproteobacteria > Burkholderiales > Burkholderiaceae > CTSOIL-112. Next base: position 4,609 of record JAGNWC010000021.1, on the reverse strand, counting down.
TATGGTTGACCTTGGGTGCATTGTTGATTGTGATGATTCAGTACGTCGGTATTTCGCCAAAAATGACCACGCTCAAGCAAACCATGTTGAGCAACCCTGCGGACGCGAGCGCATTCATGCAGTGGCATGGTGTCTCACAAGTACTGTACTTAATCACCAGTGTGTTGTTGGCGGTGCTGGTGTGGCGCAGATTGCTTAAATAAGCATTTGTGGCTCTTACAGCAGCACCCCTTCATTTGCAGGCGGCACAACCCCAAAATGCTGATAAGTCATTGCGCTGGCAATCCGCCCACGCGGAGTGCGTTGTAAATAGCCTTGTTGAATCAAATACGGCTCGATGATGTCCTCAATCGTGTCTTTGGCTTCGCCGATGGAGGCTGCCAAATTGTCCAGACCGACAGGACCGCCGTTGAAACGATACAAAATCGCTTCGAGTAATTTTTTGTCCATCACATCCAAACCCGCCGAATCCACGTCGAGCATTTTCAGGGCGGCATCGGCGGTTGTTTGCGTAATCACACCATTGGATTTAACCTGTGCATAGTCGCGCACACGGCGCAGCAGACGATTGGCCACGCGCGGTGTGCCGCGTGAACGTCGGGCGATTTCAGTTGCGCCGAGCTCGTCAATTTCACAATTGAGCAAACCTGCTGAGCGTTTGACGATGTGCGTGAGTTCGGCAATGGTGTAAAACTCCAAACGCCCAACAATCCCAAAACGATCGCGCAAAGGATTGGTCAACATGCCTGCACGCGTGGTCGCGCCGATGAGGGTGAATGGTTTCAAATCCAATTTGACCGAACGCGCGGCAGGACCTTCACCGATCATAATGTCGATTTGATAATCTTCTAAAGCAGGATAGAGAATCTCCTCCACCACAGGCGAGAGGCGGTGGATTTCATCAATGAACAATACGTCATTGGTTTCGAGGTTGGTCAATAATGCCGCCAAATCCCCCGCGCGTTCCAACACAGGTCCCGAAGTTTGACGCAGGTTCACGCCCATTTCCCGCGCGATGATGTGCGCCAAGGTGGTTTTACCCAATCCAGGGGGGCCAAATAACAAAGTATGGTCGAGGGCTTCTTTGCGTGTGCGCGCCGCACCGATAAAAATATCCAGTTGCTCGCGGATTTTAATCTGCCCAACGTAGTCGTCTAATAATTTTGGGCGCAGGGCGCGTTCGGACTGCTCCTCGACCGCTGAGAGGGGCTCGGCTTCAATCAAACGCTCTTGCGAATGTTTGCTCGGCAAGTGCTCGGAAAAATCATCGGTGACTATGGTGCTCATGGTGTGCTCGTGTGGATTTTTTATTTAGATAATTGCTGTAATGCCCAGCGTATGCCTTCATTGACATTCAAATCATTCGGGAAGTTTCTCATCACATTGGCAACTTCTTTGTCGCCATAGCCCAACGCCACCAGAGCCGCGCCGACATCCGAACGTGCAGGGTGCTCGGACGTGCTCGCACTGGCTTTGTAATCAAAGCTCAAATTCGCGACTTTATCCTTGAGTTCGAGCACCAATCGCTCAGCGGTTTTTTTGCCTATCCCAGGGATGCTGGTCAGGCGTGATACGTCTTGTTGGGCAATCGCTTGTTGTAAATCATCTGAGGATAGACCCGACAGGATGCCCAAAGCGGTGCGTGCGCCGATGCCCGTGATTTTAATCAATTGGCGGAAACTCGCCCGTTCCGACGCACTGGCAAAGCCATACAAGACATGCGCATCCTCGCGTATCGCCAAATGTAAATACAGGCTGACCGCTTGTCCGACTTCGGGGAGCGTATATAATGTGCTCATTGGCACATCAATTTCGTATGCCAATCCCGATGCGGTATCGACCACGATTTGTGGCGGTTTTTTTTCGAGCAATGTGCCCGTGATGCGTGCGAACATGGGTTCCTTCTACTGTCATGCCGTGCTTGACACGGCATCCCCTTGCAAGAAGACTGCGGGTCAAGCCCGCAATGACGGTTAATAAATGCGGTGCTTCGAATAATGAGCCAATTATCGCACATCCAAAGTCATCGTTTGAATGAAACCTGTGAATAAAATTTTTGTGTTTTTAGGCGTTGTGTGGGCATTGCCGATTTCTGTGCTGTCTTTTGCGCTGGTACTGTTGTTGCGTCCAACAGGGACGCGTTGGGCAGTGTTGCGTTATGGCAATATGCCTGCCGTGGTGGCGTGGGGCGGTTGGTTGGCACCGATTTTGTCTCATCTGCCTTTGGGTGCGGTCTCGGGCGTGACTTTGGGGCATGTGGTCTGGCTCAATCAACTTTGGGCTGTGCGTCCCATCGGCGCGCATGAGTTCGCGCATGTGCGCCAATATGCGTTGTGGGGTGTGTTTTTTTTGCCCGCGTATTTTTTAGAAAGCGCGTGGCAATGGTTGCGCGGACGACATTATTATTGGGACAATCGGTTTGAGGTCGCGGCGTACCGCTGTGGGCGCGAACGATTTTGCCGCCGTTGATGTGGTTTTTATGCGGTTTTATTCAGTTTAATGGTGATTTTTGGTGAAGAACTTGACCGCATCAGCGAATTTCAGTATCGTTGTGGGTTCATGCGTATGGAATGGCTTTATCCGAGTGATTTAAATACGCATTCTTGTTTGCGGGTGGGCGACACAATCGCTTTATTCGCATCCATTCATTCTCAAAGCACCTCGCACGTTGGGTGTGTGTTGGATGGATGCTGGGGTGGTAAACGGTGACAGGCTTTGTTTTATCTGCAAAGCATGCACATAAGTTTAGCAACAAAGCATCAATCGCACATATTCGTGTGACGAGGCTCGAATTTGACCTTGAAAGGGATTCTCATGTCAATCGAACTAACAGGTTCAGAAATTTTAGTACAGTGTTTGCAAGCAGAGGGCGTTAGGCATATTTTTGGCTACCCCGGCGGTTCTGTGTTGTACATCTACGATGCCTTGCATCAACAATCAGGAATTGAGCACATTTTGGTGCGTCATGAGCAAGCAGCGGTTCATGCGGCGGATGCCTATTCGCGCTCATCGAGCAACGGCGAAATTGGCGTGGCATTGGTGACCAGCGGCCCAGGCTTGACCAATGCGGTCACAGGAATCGCCACCGCTTATTATGATTCGATTCCAATGGTGGTGATTTCAGGTCAAGTGCCCACAGCACTGATTGGCCAAGACGCGTTCCAAGAATGCGATGCAGTCGGCGTGACGCGCCCGATTGTCAAACATAATTTTTTAGTCAAAGACGTGCGCCAGTTGGCTGTGACCATTAAAAAGGCATTTCATATTGCCAAAACAGGTCGCCCTGGTCCTGTCTTGATTGACATCCCCAAAGATATTTCCAACAACAAATGTAAGTTCGATGGCTATCCTGAGTCAATTGAAATGCGCTCATACAATCCTGTGGTCAAAGGTCACAGTGGGCAAATTAAAAAAGCCTTGACAATGCTGATGAATGCCGAGCGTCCTGTGATTTACACGGGTGGCGGGGTGGTTTTGGCCAATGCATCCTCAGAGTTGAATCAATTGGTCGATACGCTGGGGATGCCCTGCGTCAACACCTTAATGGGTTTGGGCGGTTATCGCGCTTCATCCAATTTATATCTGGGCATGCCTGGAATGCACGGCAATTATGAGTCCAATATGGCCATGCAGCATGCCGATGTGATTATCAGCGTCGGTGCGCGTTTTGATGACCGCGTGGTCGGCAATGTCAAACACTTCTCACAAGTGGCGCGCAAAATTATTCACATTGATGTCGATCCTTCTTCGATTTCCAAACGCGTGCGTGCCGATGTACCGATTGTCGGTGATGTCAAAGACGTTTTGAGCGATATGCTCACGCAATTGACTGAGATGAATGCCATCTCAACCAATGGTCGTCCTGCTGCGCGCATCGAAAAATGGTGGAAACAAATTAACGAGTGGCGTGAAGTCGATAGTCTGAAATACGACCGCGACAGCCAATTGGTCAAACCACAAAAAGTCATCGAAACCTTGCACCGCTTGACGGGTGGCGACGCATTCATTACTTCGGATGTGGGACAACACCAAATGTTCGCCGCGCAATACTATCCATTTGAAAAACCACGCCGCTGGATTAACTCAGGAGGTTTGGGCACGATGGGCGTGGGCATTCCGTATGCGATGGGCGTGAAAAAACTCCATCCCGATGCCGATGTGTGCTGTATCACGGGCGAAGGCTCGGTGCAGATGTGTATTCAAGAACTCTCGACCTGTAAAGAATACAACCTGCCGATTAAGATTTTCAGTTTGAACAACGGTTACCTCGGCATGGTACGCCAATGGCAAGAATTGATTTACGATGAGCGTTACTCACAAACCTATTTCAATGCTTTGCCTGATTTTGTCAAACTCGCCGAGGCTTATGGTCATGTCGGTATGCGCATTGAACGCGATGTGGATGTGGAAGGCGCGTTGAAAGAAGCTTTGGCTTTGAAAGACCGTTTGGTGTTCATCGATTTTCAAGTGGATCAATCTGAAAACGTGTTCCCGATGGTGCAGGCGGGTAAAGGCATGTCGGAAATGCTTTTGCGTCCACCACCAGAAGTGCTTCAGTCCGCTGGCCCCCATTTGAAACGAGGAGAATAATATGAGACACGTTATTTCA
>JAGNWC010000107.1 GCA_017986195.1 Hydromonas sp. | reverse complement strand
ACAGCGATTTTAATCAGTGAGTTGACCGATACGGCGGTGTTTCAATCGTTTATGAAAAAATCGTGGCTGTACCGCGCCTTGTCGAGCAATGCGGTGAGCATTCCTTTGGACACGTTTTTGTTCAACATCATGGCGTTTTACGGCATCATGTCGTGGCATGACATTGGGCAAATTATTTTTGGCGATTTGGTGTTTAAAGCTTTGATTGCAACGGCGGTGGCGTTTGCAATTTATTATGGCTTGAAAAAGCCCAAACAAATGCTGAATGCTTAAAACCAAAAAAGGGCAAACGATGATTTGCCCTTTTTTGTATGACGTTCAAGCGGTTTATTTCGCTATTTGCGTCGCTTGAATTGCGGTCAGCGCGATTGTAAAGACGATGTCATCCACCAGCGCGCCGCGTGACAAATCGTTCACAGGTTTGCGCAAGCCTTGCAACATTGGGCCTACGGCAATCACGTTGGCAGAGCGTTGTACGGCTTTGTACGTGCAGTTACCTGTGTTCAAGTCAGGGAATACATAGACCGTGGCTTGACCCGCGACTTTTGAATTCGGTGCTTTGGATTTGCCGACCGATGGCACGGACGCTGCGTCGTATTGCAACGGGCCATCAATCGCCAAGTCAGGACGCAGGCTTTGCGCCAATTTGGTGGCTTGATCCACTTTCTCAACTTCTGGCCCTGCACCTGATGTACCTGTTGAGTAAGAAATCATCGCCACGCGAGCAGGAATGCCAAAGGCTTTGGCTGAGTCCGCAGATTGAATCGCGATGTCGGCAAGTTGTTCAGCTGTTGGGTTCGGGTTGATGGCACAGTCACCGTACACCAAAACTTGGTCGGGCATGAGCATAAAGAACACCGATGAGACGATGTTTGAACCAGGTGCTGTTTTGATGATTTGTAATGCGGGACGAACGGTATTGGCGGTGGTGTGTACCGCGCCTGAAACCAAGCCATCAATTTCATCCAAAGCCATCATCACAGTGCCTTGCATCACGGTGTCTTCTAATTCTTTTTCGGCTTGTTCAGCAGTCATGCCTTTGGCTTTGCGCATTTCACACAATGGCGCAACGTAATTCGCGCGGGTCAAAGCAGGATCCATGATTTCGAGTTCTGCTGGCACGGTTAACCCTTGTTCGGCAGCAACGCGCTCAACGTCTTCGCGTTTGGCCATCAACACGCAACGGGCAATTTTTTTCTCAGTACAGATGATGGCGGCTTTGACTGTGCGTGGCTCGTCACCCTCTGGCAACACGATGCGCTTGTTGGCTTTGCGCGCAGCTTCGATGAGTTGGTAACGGAAAGCAGGGGGTGAGAATTTTGCCTCAACCTCGGTGGTCGCGCGGGTTTTGATGTCAGCGATGTTCAATGCGTTGGCAACATCGGCATCTTGTGACACTGAACCGACAACCTTAGCAGGCGCGATTTTGAAACTTTGTACAGCCAAATCGGTACAAATTGCTTGCACGTGTTCGGCTTTTGCCGCGACAAACACCACATCGGCTTGTAAATTGCGCACCAATTCTGCGTTCAATGGTGTCGCGTAGGGTGCGAGTGCGCCCGATTGTGCGAAATCGTTGACCACGCCTTCAACCACCACCACTTGTGCGCCATCCGCTGCGGTGTAATACGCGCTGATGATGTCTTCCATCAATTGGTCATTGCCGCCTGTTGACAGCAATTGTGCTGCCGTTTCAGAAGTGACACCGCCACCGATGGGTTTGAATGACACGGTTTTTAAACCCGCATTGTTTAATTCGGTGACCAAACCTGCCACAACTTTGCTCATGTCCGAGCCTGCGCCCATGGGGCTGACGTATAAAGCGTACATGCTGTTTCCTTTCGTATTTTTGTGTGCCTCTATAAATCCAAACTTCGTTGTGATGCTTTACTCGGAGCGGTGCTCCTCCCTCACAAAAAATAACTTCTTATATATCACATATATACTGCGTCATTATTTTTTGCTCGCGCCTCACCTGACTTAGAATTTTGAATTTATAGAGACACCCATTTGTTTTTCAAAAAAAGCGAGCCAAGCCCGCCTTTTGTATGGTCGTGATTAATAGTTTTCAAAACTCACTGATTTTACCGAGCCCGAAGTGCGAGTCAATTGATGGGTGTCCATCGCAATCATCAATTCTTCGTTGGTGTTGACCACCATCGCGCGGGTTGAACCAGCAGTGGTGATGACGGTGGTTTTACCACCGTAGGTTTTATCATTGACCGCTGGATCAACGATAAAGCCCAAGAAACGCAAGTGTGCCAAGACTTTTTCACGCACAATCGCCGAGTTCTCGCCAATCCCGCCTGTGAACACCAAAGCGTCCAAGCGTTGCAATGGAACCATGTATTCAGCCACGTATTTCGCTACGCGATAGCAGAACATTTCTACTGCCAATTGCGCGCCTTCGTGTCCTTTGGTCGCCGCTTCGGTCAATTCGCGCATGTCGTTGGTCAACTCTGATACGCCGAGCAGACCGCTTTTTTTGTTCAAAATATCAATCACGCCTTGCGCATCGGTATTCAAACGTTCTGCCATATAGGTAATCAAGGCGGGGTCAATGTCACCTGAACGCGTGCCCATAATCAAACCGGGCAATGGTGTGAAGCCCATTGAGGTGTCCATCGATTCGCCACCTTTAATCGCGCAAATTGATGAGCCATTGCCCATGTGCGCGCAGATGATGTTCAAATCAGACAGCGGCTTGTTCAACAATTCAGCGGTTTTAATCGCGATAAAGCGGTGTGACGTGCCGTGGAAACCATAGCGACGCACGTGGTGGTCTTTTTCCCAAGAACGTGGCGTTGCGTATAAATATGAGTAGTCAGGCATGGTTTGGTGGAACGAGGTGTCAAACACAGCCACTTGCGGTAAATTGGGCAATTGCTGGGTTGCTACTTCGATGCCGAGCAAGTTTGCAGGATTGTGCAAAGGCGCAATCACATTGCATTCGGTGACTTTTTCGATGATTTCTGGGGTAATGACTGCGGAGTCGGAGAAGTACGAACCACCATGCACCACGCGATGACCCACCGCAGTCAACTCATTGAGCAAGCCGTGCGCTTTGAGCACTTCAACCAATTTCGCCAAGGCTTCGGTGTGACCTGCGTTACCGAGTTGATAGACTTCTTTTTGGTAGTCCTCAATTTTGATGAGCGAACCTGATGCGTCTTTCCAAGAGCGGCGTGGTGTGGGATTTTTTTGCACGCCAATTTTGATGGCGATTTCCGCGCCATCACTGCCCAATTTTTCTGCCAAGCCACTGACAAGCATGACCTGTTCAAGCGGTTCCATCACCGCAAATTTGACCGATGAACTGCCACAATTGATGACTAAAATCATACTTATCTCCTATTTAGATGAAAGGGGGTACCAATAGCACAACGAATTTTTAAACGTTGAAAATAGTAGCATGCGGATACTTACGGCGCACTTACTAAAGGCTTGTGGGGCGCGATTTCAGCATTGTTTGGGTCGTGAGGTAAGAGAAAATAGCGTGACTGCCCTTGGGTACAGGCGAATGCAAATTTGGCAGGGTTGACTTATTCCAACTCAAAATGCCGCGCATATTTTTTTGACAAACCATTCATCGGTAAGTAGGTGAAAAAATCTGCGCAATGAAAATCTGCGTCATAGGTGGGCTCACCGCAGAATTTACCACCCAAACGCAAATAGCCTTTAAACAGCGCAGGCAGAGTCACTTTGACATCGGGATTGACAGGCAGTTGCATCTCAGGCGTAAAAGGAATGCGCGGAGTGATTAAGAAGTCGTTACTAAATGAACCTGATTGCATGAGCAATTTTTTGACATCAAACACCGCAGGGGCGTTTGGGTTCATGGGCACACTGGTACAACCGATAATACAGGTGTAGTTGTTTTTCTTGGCATATTGCAAAATGGCTTTCCACAGCATCAGTACCACCGCGCCGTGGCGAAAATCTTTGTCCACGCAAGCGCGACCGACTTCTAAAACCTTTTGTCCTGACGCGAGTAAATCAGAAATATCGAATTCAGACGCGGTGTACCAACCAATCGACTCAGCGACATCGGGGGTGATGAGGCGATACGTGCCGATGACTTTACCTGTTTGAGTGTTGCGCACGTATAAGTGTTTGGACAGCTCGTCGTATTGATCGGAGTCTATGCCCGCTTGTCCTTGCAAGGTCACACCCAACTCTTCGGAAAACACGCGAAAACGCAGACGTTGAACTTCTTCGATTTCGGCTGCGCTCTGCGCCCAATGAATCGAAAATGGCTCCAATGCTTCGAGTAGTGCTTCTTGTCTCATCTGTAAAGGAACCAAAGTTCACTCCTTAATTTCAAAATCATGCGCGCGCGCAGGTTATGTTGTGCGGTTCGCTGTGTGGTGTGTGCGTACAAATACGCCATGACCGTGCATTTTAGCAGTTACCGCCAGCCTGTACCTTGTATTTCAATGAGGAAATGCTGTGAAATCCAAGTAAAAATTCATATCCAACAATCGGTGTGTCGAAAACCCAAGCACCAAGCGAGTTGGACAATCACAACGACAGTCGCAAAATAGCAACACCTTTGCATTAAAAACCGCAACACAAATGGTCTGGGCTCGTTGGTCATCAAATCATGCGCACAGAGATGTTAACTCACCCACTCGTTCACTCAAAATTGAGCGCGGATACAGTTGAGCGCGTGCTTGGTTGCGCTATGACTTGGGCGCACAAATCCACACGCACTATTTGACAAACTCGCACAGAGTCGCTACAGTAGCGCACCTGCTGGGAG
>JAGNWC010000106.1 GCA_017986195.1 Hydromonas sp. | reverse complement strand
TTGTCCCTCGCACTCTTTTTGGAGCGCGTCACGATACTTGCTCGGAACCATCATCCGACCTTTAGCATCCAACGAGAGCGACGAATTACCTAAATACACAGCATTACCTTCAAAAATGAAACACGGCTTTGTTGATTATTTTTACCACTAAATGACACTTTTTACCACGTTGGTGCAACTTTACGGCATGATGCAGACCGCGTCAAGTTAAAAGTCACATTTCTCAATAAAGACAATGGGTTAGCGTATTTTCCCCACAAATTCATTAAACTTTTATTGTTATAAAACAAGCCTCTACAAATGCTTGTGAAAGTAAGGAATTAAGAAAATGTATTTATCAGCCCATTTACTTGTCTCTGTCCTTTTATAGCAACACCTGTTTTATTCACTCCAACGCGCCCTCTATCCTAAGTCAATCAGTAAAACCACTTAAAATAAAGCGTTGCGCTTGATTTTCTGCATACCACCTCAATTTATAAAATCATGATGATTCACAAACAAATCGCAATCGCCGTTACAATCGAGTTATGAAAACCAAGCACAACAAAACTTCTGCAACACAAAGTCCCGCCATCAATTTAAAGGGGCAGTTTCTCATCGCCATGCCTGCGATACAGGGCGACGCATTTGAGCGCGCCGTGATTTACGTGTGCGACCACTCGGACAGTGGGGCTTTGGGATTGATGATTAACCGCACTACAGATGTGAAGATTTCAGACATCCTTGTGCGCCTTCAAGCGGAAGATGACAGTTTGCACATCAGTTATCCACTCCCGATTCAGACCGAACAAAATGTATATCTTGGTGGTCCAGTGCAAACCGAACGCGGCTTTGTGCTGCACTCGCCTTATAAAGAATATGCAGCGACGGTTCGCATCAATGAGCACCTGGGTTTGACAAGTTCGCGCGATATTTTAGAGGATGTGGCGCAAGGCAAAGGTCCAGAGAACTTTTTATTGGCCTTGGGTTATGCGGGCTGGGGGGCTGGACAGTTGGAGGAAGAACTCGCACGCAATGTCTGGCTGACCGTGCCCGCCGATGCGCATGTGCTGTTTGAAACCCTGCCCACAGAAAAATACCAACAAGCCGTGCGTCTGCTTGGTATCTCTGAAACCATGCTGTCCGATGTGGCAGGTCATGCGTGAGAGTTGCCTGATGAATGCTCCTGTGCGCACCGTTATTGGTATTGATTACGGACTCAAACGCATTGGCATTGCGGTGGGCAATACGCTCACTCAGCACGCCGAGCCTTTGGAAATCATTCAAAACAAAGATAAGACCAGTAGCATCCAACGCATTCGTCAAATCGCACGCGACTGGTCGGCGCACGAGTTCGCACTCGGCATTCCGCGCCATCCCGATGGCATGCTGCATGAAATGACACAAGTGTGTTTGGATGTGCAGCAGGCTCTGATGGAGGCAACCCAACTGCCCGTACACCTTGTCGATGAACGTTATTCATCCGTGGTTTTGCCCAATGCCACACAGACCAACGCGCGTGGGCAAACCCGCGCAAAACCTCAAGACAATTTGGCTGCTGCGGTCATATTGCAACAGTATTTGGATATGTCCTAAACATTTCCCATGTCCCTCAACCATGTCGTGACACTTTGCGGCAAAACCCACCCAAATTCATCCACACTTGCACGTGCATCAGTTAGAATAGCGAAAATTTATTTCAACTTATTTCAACGATTGGGTGCACAATATGACTCATCAGCCAGCATTTACCACGCCAACCACCCCCATCCCCGATGCCGAGCACTTATACATTCAATTGCTCAATCAATTGCGCCCTGTCTTCGCTCAATCTGCACAACCACCGGCACTCATCGGTATTCATCGTGGTGGCGCGTGGCTGGCGGAGCGTTTGCATCAAGATTTAGGGTTGGTTGAACCGTTTGGCACTTTGGATATTTCGTTTTATCGTGATGATTACGCCACCACGGGCATTCGCACCAATGTCAAAACCACGCAGATTCCTTTTGACATCGAAAATCGCGTGGTGGTGCTGTGTGACGATATTCTTAACAGTGGTCGCAGTGTTCGTGCCGCTCTCAATGAAATTTTTGAATTTGGTCGCCCCGCGAGTGTTCAACTCGCTGTGCTGTATGACCGTGGTGGCCGTCAACTGCCGATTGCCGCGCAAATCAAAGGTGACGCGGGTGAATTTGACCCCGCCTACAAACTGGTGTTGGAACGCGATGAACGCAACCGTTTTTGTTTCCGCATTCCGCGACGCGCCAGTCACGCTGAATCTACGAAGGAGTCTTGATTATGTCTTTAGCCAATACCCAAGCGAATCCCAACCCAAGCCCACCGCCCGTGCCGTGGGCTGATTTACGCAATGCGCGCAATCCGCAACTCAATAGCGAAGGGCAGTTACAGCATCTGCTCAGCCTTGAGGGTTTGTCGCGCGAGATGTTGACGCATATTTTGGATACGGCCGAATCGTTCTTGGCTCTAAATTCGCATGATGTCAAAAAAGTGCCGCTGTTGCGCGGCAAATCGGTATTCAATATATTCTTTGAAAACTCCACCCGTACGCGCACGACTTTTGAAATCGCGGCGAAACGTTTGTCCGCCGATGTGATTAATCTGAACATTGAAGCCTCATCAACCAGCAAAGGCGAAACCCTGCTCGATACGATGGATAACCTCGCAGCGATGCACGCGGATATGTTTGTCGTGCGCCACAACCAAAGCGGTGCACCGTATTTGATGGCAGAGCATCTAAATCGACTCGGCATCAAGGACATCCACATCATCAATGCGGGCGATGGGCGGCATTCGCACCCCACTCAGGGTTTGCTCGACATGTACACCATCCGCCATTATAAAAAAGATTTCACACGATTGCGTGTGGCGATTGTCGGCGATATTTTACACTCACGCGTGGCACGTTCCAACATCCACGCACTAACCACGCTGGGTGTGCCTGAAGTGCGCGTGATCGGTCCGCAAACTTTATTGCCCAGTGGGTTGCGAGAAATGGGTGCACATGTTTATCACGACATGAACGAGGGGCTCAAAGACGTGGATGTGGTCATCATGTTGCGCTTGCAAAAAGAACGCATGGCAGGCGCATTGTTGCCCTCAGAAGCCGAATATTTCAAACACTATGGCTTGACCCAAGAGAAACTCGGACTCGCCCAACCCGATGCGATTGTCATGCATCCAGGTCCGATTAATCGCGGCGTGGAAATCGCCTCTGATGTGGCCGATGGCGCGCAAGCGGTGATACTGCCGCAGGTGAGTTTCGGCATTGCCATACGCATGGCGGTGATGGCTATTTTGGCGGGAGGCAAACAATGAGTCAGTCATTAATCATTCAAAACGCACGTTTGGTGCACACTGCTGGTGATGCGCCGCACACCGATGCGCACAGTTCCACTGTATACATTGCTGATGGCAAAATCGTTGGTATTGATCAAGCACCCGATGGATTCGCACACGATGCCCAAATCATCGATGCGCAAAACAAACACACCTCATTTGCTTTGGCGGATTTGGCGGTGCGCCTGTCTGAAAAAGGCGGCAATCAAGATGACGTGATGCAAGAAGTCCTCCAAGCCGCATTACGCGGCGGTGTGGCACACGTGGCGTGTTTGCCCGACAGCAACCCTGTATTGGATGAGCCGCGTTTGGTCACGCAACTCATTCATCAGTCCGAATCCTTGGGTTTGGCACAAATCCATCCCCTCGGCGCGTTGACACAAGGTTTAAAAGGCGAGCAGTTGGCAGAAATGGCAACCTTGATTGAACATGGTTGTATCGCGCTCTCGCAAGCAGACCTGCCGATACGCAACACCCAAGTCTTGCAACGCGCCTTGGCATATGCGGCGAGTTTCGATTTACCCGTGTGGTTACGCGCGCAAGACAGTTTTTTATCGGGTGGCTTTGCCGCATCGGGCGCGTACGCGTCGCGCTTGGGCTTGTCTGGTGTGCCCACTGCGGCTGAATCCATCGCTTTATTCACGCTGTTTGAACTCTTGCGCGGTTTGGGCAAAAATGCGCCACGCGTGCACATTTGCCGCATATCCAGCGCACGCTCGGTCGAATTGGTGCGTGCAGCCAAAGCAGAGGGTTTAAACATTACCTGCGACGTGAACATGCACCACCTGCATTTAATCGACACCGACATGGGTTGGTTCAATGCACAATTGGTGTTCAACCCACCACTGCGCTCATCCGCTGATCGAGCCGCGCTGCGCGTAGCCGTGTTGGACGGCACAATTGATGTTGTGGTGTCTGACCATACCGCTGTCAATGCCGATGCCAAACACCTACCTGTGGGACAAACCCAAGCAGGCGCGGTTGGCGTGCAGTGGTTGCTCAACTCATTGTTGCACTTGGCATCCGAAGAAAAAACCGATATAGCGCAAGTGTTGAGCAGTTGTGTGGCGAATGCCTATGCAGTTTTAGCGTTGGATACGCCCAAATGGGAAGTCGGCTCAAAAGCGAACATCGTGGTGTTTGATACCGAGCAATACCAAAAAATTGACGTGTCACACATCAGCGGCAAACATTTGAATACCCCATGGTTGGGCTACGAATTGGCGGGTGCGATTCAAACGGTCATTTATCAGGGCAAAGCGATTCACTAATTTCCCCGCTTTTCAACCCTCCAAAAAAAACGCATGAACTATTTCATGCGTTTTTTGTGCCTGCCTTTGGATTTTCCACTAAATAAAAACCCCCACTCATCAGAGTGGGGGTTTTTGGTATAGAAGCTTGATGATGTCCTACTTTCACACAGGTAATCTGCACTATCATCGGCGCTAAGTCGTTTCACTGTCCTGTTCGGG
>JAGNWC010000105.1 GCA_017986195.1 Hydromonas sp. | reverse complement strand
AAGCCCACAATGACAAATGAAATGAGGCGGACGCTTTACTCATGCCATGCGCCTGCATCAAATACGGCGCGCCCCACAGCCCAACAAAGGTAAAAAATGAGCCCGACATCCCCGCATTAATCAGCAATGCGGGCAAGGTATCTCGATTGCCCACCACCGACTTTAAACCCTGCCAAGCCTGCGTGAAATTCATGGCGGATGGTTTTTCGCCCGATGCGGTAGAAGATTGAGGCGAGTCACGCACCACCCACCAACATAAACTCCCGAGCACCACCGAAATCACGCCCACAGCGATAAATACCGAACGCCAACCGACCATTTGTGCGGTTGCCGACAATGGCGAGCCCGCCAGTACCGAGCCCAAATTACCAATCAACAGGCACACCCCAACCATGGTCGCAAAACGATTTTCCTCAAACCACACGGCAATCAATTTGAGCATCGCAACAAAGGTCACCGACACGCCCAAACCAATCAATGTGCGCCCGACCAGTGCCCAAGCAAATGTCGGCGCGAAACCAAACAACAAACTACCCACGCCCCCAATCAATCCGCCCATCGCCAGTATGCGCCGCGGGCCGAGCGTATCGACCAGAACGCCCGTCGGAATTTGCGTCAGGGTATAAACGTAAAAATAGGTTGAAGCCAACGCGCCCAGCGAAGCAGCCGAGGTATGAAATGCACTCGCCAAATCTTGCGCAATGCCCGCAGGTGCGAAGCGTTGAAAAAATGACAGAATATAAGCAACCGCGACCACTGCCAAGGCAAGCCAACGGTGTTTTTTTTGTTCGTCTGTGAGTTGAAAATTCATTCGATGTCCATCGCCCATTGCTTAAAAAAATGCTGCAAACCAAGGTTCGCATCGCGCAATTTATCTTCCCAATGTTTGACCGAGTTCTCGCCGATGATGTCGGTAATGTATTTGACCGAAAACAGCGGGATGCCTTTGCGTTGACACAAAGCCGCCACGGCAAAGTTTTCCATGTCGACCACATCGGCATGTTCAATCCATTCGGTCACGAACGAGTCGCCCGTGTTGCACGTGTGGGCAATCGCATGGTCTGCAAAATGCGCACATATGTGAAGTTGACGTACTTGGTCAAAAAAATCATGCTGATAATCCACGCCGAATTCTTTGACACGAGCCATATCGCGGTCGTAAAAGCGCGAGCACATCAAAATGCTGTCAACCGCATGATGGGTTGAGCCTGCCGTGCCGACATTGAGTACCACGTCGGGGCTGTGGTGCGCGATTGCCTCAGACACTGCCAAAACCGCATTCACTTTGCCTATCCCAGTCGGGCAATAGCGCACGGTGCAGTTGGGTAGATGCACCTCAATTTTTTCTGCCTTGATGGCATAGGTCAGCAGCACATTCATTTTCCGTGTTTCCTTAAGGTTTCAACTATAACCCAAATTACTTACACCAAGCCACAAAAAAAGGCGCACGATGCACCTTTTATAAATCACCAACCACTATTCAAAACCCACTTTTAAGGACATTTGTTTTATGAGGATTGCATGAATCGTGTCTGTCATGTTTTCGGTTGCGTGTCGGATTCTTGTACAGCCGAACCTTCATCACTATTACCATCCTCTTGGGGTGGTTGGTGCGCCATAGGGGTTGCAAGTGCTTCCTCATGTGCCAACACTTCTTCCACCGTATGATTGGCACCACCACCAACCGCAGAACTGCCAACACCCACCGCAGCGGCTGAAATCGCTTGCGCAAAACGCTCACCGCGTGTGGGTTTGTGTTTTGAGACCACCTCATCGGGCACAGCGGTCACGCTGGCATTCATTTCGTGTTCGCCCTGCTCATACGTTGCAGTCGGTGAAGTGGGCGCAACAGGAGGCACCGACGCGCTCGGCGGCGACGTTCCACCATTTTTCTTACGCCACAAGAACCACACGGCCAATACCAACAAAGCCAATACCAAAATGACAAACAACCAAGTACCGCTGCTGGCATTACCTTTCTTGGTCACAATCACATATGAGGGTTTGTCCGCAATGTCCATAAAATTAATGGTCATTTCTTTACCCATATTTTTGGTGGGCTGTCCATCGACGCTAACAATTTCGTTGGCAAAACTCACTTTTAAAACAATACTCAAACCTTCTTTGGTATACATTTCACGACGGGCACTTTGCAACGGCAGCAAGGTTGGAACGCCCTCTGAAATCAATGAACTTTGTGTGGCGTTGCGCTGAACCATGCTTTTTAGATCGGTGACTTCAGCAAAAAACTTGACCGCATCGAAACTCAATTCTTGCGTCGCCTCATTGACGCTCACGCCAATGGGTTTATCTGCCGCATCGCTCATCTTGTATTTGAGCAAGCCTTCGTCTTCACATTTAAAGTTTGGGCTATGGCTCACGAAAATTTTGCAATCAAAGCCTTCCATGCGATCAGACAAGGTTGGATTTTGATTTTTGATGTTATTGAACACCTTGGAAAAGTCATAGGTGGTCACGACTTTGACATGACCCTTGGCATCCACATCGGCTTGCCCCTTGATCTCCACACAGCCAAGCAACGCGAATGCCGCGCTCAACACCGCCACTCGTTTGCCCCAAATTGCCCATTTTTTAGTATTCATACGTCCCTCATCTACTGCTGATCTCAAATTGGTTGTTGTTTGCGTGCAATCCAATGGCGCACAGAGACACCATCATCTGATGTGGATTGTGCCAACAACACATGCCCTGTTTGTTTACAAAACACCGCCAAATCATCCACCGCCGCAGGGTCGGTGGTGGTGACTTTTAAAATTTCTCGCGCTTGCATCTGCGCCAGTGCCTTTTTGGTGCGCAAAATCGGCATCGGGCAACGCAAGCCTGATAAATCCTCAGTGCGCACCACTTGCGCATCGAGCTCGGTTAATTGAACCTCGCTCATATCATGCCACAAATTCAATCGGCTCAGGACGCATTGGAAAGCCCAATGCCTCACGCGATTCATAATACGCCTGCGCCACTTTGCGCGACAGATTGCGAATTCGACCGATATACGCCGCACGCTCGGTCACTGAAATCGCGCCACGCGCATCGAGCAAATTAAAGGTATGCCCCGCTTTGAGCACCTGCTCGTATGCGGGCAACGCCAGTTTGCGCGCACCTTCAATGACCTCGCCCGTGTCAGGGTTCTCGCCCATCAGCACTTTCGCTTCGCGTTCGTAGTCGGCAAAGTGTTGGAACAACACCTCGGCATTGGAATACTCAAAGTTATAGGTGGATTGCTCAACCTCATTTTGGTGGAAGACATCGCCATAGGTCAACTCGCGGGTCACGCCATTTTCTTCCCAGCGCGTCCAGACCAAGTCATACACGTTCTCGACTTTTTGCAAATACATCGCCAAGCGTTCAATCCCATAGGTGATTTCGCCCAAAACAGGTTTGCAATCAATCCCGCCAACTTGCTGAAAATACGTGAACTGTGTGACTTCCATACCATTGAGCCAAACTTCCCAACCCAAGCCCCACGCGCCCAACGTTGGGTTTTCCCAGTCATCCTCAACAAAACGCACATCGTTTTCATTCAAATCCAAGCCCAACGCGCGCAGCGAGTCCAAATACAAATCCAAAATATTTTCAGGCGCGGGTTTGAGCACCACTTGGTATTGATAATAGTGCTGCAAACGGTTGGGGTTCTCGCCATAGCGACCGTCTTTCGGGCGACGTGAGGGCTGTACATACGCCGCACGCCAATACTCGGGACCTATCGCCCGTAAAAAAGTCGCCGTGTGGCTCGTGCCCGCACCGACTTCCAAATCATAGGGTTGCAACAGCGCGCACCCTTGCGCATTCCAATAGTTTTGTAAGGTCAAAATGGTTTCTTGAAATGTTTGTACCGCTTGCGTCATGGTCATCCTTGATGAAAATTAATTACATCTGATATTGTACCGATTATGTGCGAAGCAATTTAAGTTGATGATTAAAAAAAATTGATATGTGCCTTTTATGAGGGTGATTTGTAACACTATGAAAACAATCCTAAGGCAAGCAAGGTTAAGCATGACTAAAAAGACGAAGATAACCCATCTGCCATCTGGAAACACAACCATAAATGCGCAGTTATAAACACAAGCATTCCAATTTGTCCACAACACATATTTCTGTATGTTAACCACAGAGCGAATCATGGCCATACGTTAAAATAACGCAACATTTTTTGAACTTTTGTGTAAAATAAAGGCAGATGGCACAAAAAAGATGTCATTTGATTTGAACAATACTTACAGGAGACTCATCATGAATAAGCCTTGGCTCAGTCAGTATGCGGGCATACCCGAACACATTGACTTAACTCGATTCAACTCCATCCCTGAAATGTTTGACTCCGCCTTTGCTCGTTACCCCAATCGAGTGATGGCATCGAATATGGGTAAAAGTTTGACCTACGCCGAGGTAGATGGCTATTCAAAACAAGTCGCCGCTTGGTTACAAAGTTTGGACTTGCAAAAAGGTGACCGTGTGGCGGTGATGATGCCCAATTGTTTGCAATACATGATTTTGGTCGCAGGGATTTTACGCGCGGGTTTTAGCGTCACCAACATCAATCCTTTGTACACGCCCGATGAATTGACCCATCAACTCAAAGACTCAGGCTCCAAAGCGATTTTCATCTTAGAGAATTTTGCCCATAATTTAGAGGTATCCTTACCCAACCTGCCTGATTTAAAGCATGTGGTGGTCACTTCTTTGGGCGAAATGCTCGGTTTCAAAGGTAAAATTGTCAATATCGTGCTGCGCCATGTCAAAAAAATGGTGCCCGCATGGCGCATTGATTCAGCCGTGGGCTTTGCTCAAGTGATGGATTTGGGTGCGCGACTGCCGCTCAAACCCGTGGCACTCAACCGCGATGATTTGGCTTTTTTACAATACACAGGTGGCAC
>JAGNWC010000104.1 GCA_017986195.1 Hydromonas sp. | reverse complement strand
GGCACATCGTTGCGCGCCACCAATACAGGCGCGGTGGTATTTTGTGCAGCCCGTGGCACAACGCGTGTCGTCGTGGCTTTAGGCACAACACGGACACTCGGTGGATTGCCCGCCGTGCGTGTGGTCGCGTTCAATACGGGCGCACTTACAATCGTATCCGCAGTATTTGCGTCGTTCAAAGCCAATATGGCTTGCTGCGCATCTTCGATTTGCTTGGCTTGCGCATCACGAATGTGATTGACCGCCAACGCGCCCCAACCGCCCATCGTGCCAATCAGCGACAAACTGATGATGAGGGCTTTGATGCCAAAGTGACCTTGTCCCTGAACCTTACCAACGGGTTTGCGTGCCATACTTGCGGGTTTTTGCGTTGCGGTATTTTCGTTATTGGTATTCATAATGTGACCTCTTGAATGCTATGGATGCTTTGAATAATAATCTGAGGATTATCCACGGCGATTTTCGTATTCATCATCGTCATCATCTTCATCCTCATCTTCCTCTTTGTGGTGTTTGCGTTTTTTACCACGGTGCTCTTTTTCTTCATCATCGTCATCGTCTCCATAAGCACGGGTTTGTGCTTCTGCCGCAGCACCGTTGTCTAAAACCGCGCCCGTATTGGCATCAACATACACATTGCCTTGAGGACTGACGACTTCATACGCCACCTTGCCGCTGTAACGCACCAATTCAGGTGCGCCAAATGGTGTATTCGGTGCGGCGCGTTGTGCGATGTTGCGCGCTTGCTCAGTCGAAATCATCACTCCATTGTCTTTCACTGTGGTTGGCATCCACTGCGCGTTTGCGCTAACTGTGGGTGTGTTGGCTGCAAGCACAACGGGACTTGGGGCGTTGTTAGTGTCTGTCGTATTGGATTGACGCTCGTTGGCATTGACATTGTCTGCGTTTGGATTGACCAGTAGGGATGTTTGCATCTGTTCCTCAGACTTGATTCCCAAGACTCGGTACACTTGATTCGACAGTTTGGACGCACCCAATTTGGATGTGTCCAGCACGCTGGCAAACACACCGCCCATCACCACCAATACAAAAGCAGTCAACACACCTGCTATAATCAATAAACTTTTATTCATGTCATTCTCCTAAGATTGTCTCTTGTTGACCAAATCCGCACGTCTAAACGTTGCGCGATGATTGAATAGTACATAGGTGAGATTAAGTGAATATTAAGTGATGATTTAATTCTATTTTTTTATAAAAAATGGGATGGCATGTCCTTAATATTCCCTTAATCTATCCGCGCTATCATGCGAGAGAAGCATATTTTTTAGAGGTGAATCATGCGGTTATTATTGGTAGAAGACAATCAGCCATTGGCAGAGGCGATTTGCTTGGGCTTAAAAGGTTTGGGTCACACGGTCGATGCCGTCAACACCGCAGAGCATGGTTTGCTGTCGATCGAAACCGAATCCTTTGATGCGGTGTTATTGGACATCAATTTACCCAAAATGTCGGGGTTGGATTTACTCAAAAAAATCCGTGAGCAACACATCCACACCGCCGTGATTATGCTCACAGCACGCGACACCACAGCGGATAAAATCACGGGCTTGGATTTGGGCGCGGACGATTATTTGGTCAAACCGTTTGAATTGGATGAATTGGATGCGCGCTTGCGTGCGGTCATCCGTCGGCTGTCAGGCAGTGAGGTCAACGTCCTGACCCGCGGCGACATCAACATGGATGTTCAAGGGCGTGTGGTTAAATTAAACGATGAAATAATCAACCTGTCGCGCAAAGAATTCAATGTATTGCAGATATTGTTAGAAGCCAACGGTCGCGTGGTGACAACCACCGCTTTAGAATCCAAACTGTATTCATGGGATGAAGAAATTTCGAGCAACAGCATACAGGTTCACATTTCCAATTTGCGCAAAAAACTGGGCAAAGAATCCATTAAAACCTTAATTGGTATCGGCTATGTCATCGAATAACCCCATCAAAACCTCACGTTGGAATCGTTTTTTACAAGGTCGCTCTATCAGCCGACGTTTGCTGGGGTGGAGTTTTTCTGTCTTGGTTCTGGTCGGTGCGCTGGCATCATTCCAACTCTCTTACAGCATACGTAAGGAAATGCTCGAGTTGGTCGATACCAACTTAATCCAGTATGCCAATAGTTTGTATATGTTGGAACAGCAGGTGCAAGGCTATGGTCATGTCTCTGAACCCCTGAAATTTGATGATGACGAAGAAGATGACGATGACAAAGACAAAGACAAACACGATAATAAAGAACATTCATCCAAAAAAGCCCCAAAGTTGGTGTTAAAAAATAAGTCCAGCGCAGCCTATGGCGAGCAAGGCATTGCCTTTCAAATTTGGGATGCGCAATCCAAACAATTGATTATTCGTTCTAAAAACGCCACCGACACGCCCATAAAAGAATTTAAAACGGGCTTTTCAAACCAAAAGGTTGGCGAACAAGTGTGGCGCACCTATGTGCATTTTGATCGCGAAAAGCAGCGCGTCATTGTCGTCGCACAAGAACAAGCACTGACCGACCACATCATCGGCGAAACCGTGATGCGTTTGATTACTCCGATTTTATTGGGTTTTCTCGTGCTGCTTGGTTTATTTTATTGGCTTATTCGTCGCAGTTTACGCCCCTTGTCCGAACTCAATCGTGCGATTGGGCAACGCTCACCCCTCAATTTACAAGCGATACAGGTCAAAAAAGCCCCTGCCGAAATCACCCCCGTGGTCAACTCCATCAACACCCTGATGCACACACTCGAGGACTCGCTCAACAAAGAACGTCATTTCACGGGCAATGCCGCGCATGAATTGCGCACGCCGCTCGCGGTCATTGACACCTTGACGCAAACCGCGATTAAAACCCAAGACCCGACGATTTTGCCTAAAATCAAAGCGGCGGCAGACCATGCACGCCGTCAAATCGAGCAATTGCTGACCTTGGCGCGTTTAGATGCGAATGCGGGTTTGAATAAAGCCGCACCTGTCAATCTATACAATATGTGCCAAACAGTCAGCGCGGATTTATTCAATGTCCATGCAAAACCCGTTGAAATCCAACTGCATGGCGACCATGACAGCATTGTCCAAAGCACACCCGAAATGCTCTACATCCTGCTCAAAAATCTGATTGACAACGCCATGAGCCACACGCCTGAGCATGGCATTGTGCGCATTGATGTCAGCGCGTCACTCCAGCCGAGCGTGCAAATCACGGATACAGGTACAGGCATCGCACCTGAGCAATTAACCCGTATCACCGAACGATTTTATCGCGCGGAGCAAAAGCACGAAGGCTTTGGCATCGGTTTGTCGATTGTGCAGCGCATTTGCCAACTGCACCAAGCCACCCTGAGCATCACCAATCGCAACGATGGACAAACGGGTTTGTGCGTGCGCATCTTATTTCCACCCGTTATTTCACCCGTCATTTGAATACCGTTGACAGAGCACGACACTTGAGAAAACCCGTTATAATGCCCCAAGGATGTTTTCATCCAAAGAAAGACCACACCACTCACAGGGGGCATTATGTATATTTGGCTGATTGTTGCGGGAATATTGCTCATCGCAGAATTGCTCACAGGAACGTTTTACCTGCTCATGTTGGCGTTGGCGTGCACTTTCGCTTGGTTTGCAATGTTGATGGGTGCGGGATTTTTAATGCAAGCCGTGGTTTTTTTTATCAGTGCGAGTTTATTGGTTTACCTCACACGGCGATTGCGCGTCCAAATCAATCAAAAAAACAAACCCAACCTTGCCGATAATTTAGACGCAGGTCAAATCATCACGGTGCAAAATTGGATTGATGGTGTGGGACACACCCATTACCGTGGTACGCAATGGCGCGTACTCTTAGATGCATCTGACGATGCACCGCTCACAGATGGTTTGTATCGAATTGTCAAATTAGAAGGCGTGCACATTCGTGTGGCGCGACTTAAATCAAACCAATAAAGGACAGGCATGATTTCGCTTACTGCTTTAACATTTTTTGCACTGAGCACGTCGTTGTCTGTGATGCCCATTGTCAAATAACCGCTGCTGTCATCGTTTGACTGTAAAAGCTTTAACCCGTTTTTGTGATTTAAAATTTAACCTAAAGGAAACACCATGGAATTTACCTTTCCCATCGTCATACTCGCGATTGCCGTCATGTTTGTACTTCAAGCGGTCAAAGTCGTGCCCCAACAAAGCGCGTGGGTGCTGGAGCGTTTTGGTAAATACAACCGCACATTGTTGCCTGGGCTAAACATCATCATCCCGTTTATCGACCGCGTGGCGTACCGCCACTCACTCAAAGAAATCCCGATGGATGTGCCCAGCCAAGTCTGTATCACCCGCGACAACACACAGTTGCAAGTTGATGGCGTGATTTATTTCCAAGTCACAGACCCGATGAAGGCATCGTATGGCTCATCAAACTTTGTGTTCGCCATCACCCAATTGGCGCAAACCAGCCTGCGCAGTGTGATTGGTAAACTCGAATTGGATAAAACCTTTGAAGAGCGCGACCTTATCAACACCCAAGTCGTCAACGCACTGGACGAAGCGGCCTCCAACTGGGGCGTGAAAGTGCTGCGTTACGAAATCAAAGACTTGGTGCCACCTGCTGAAATTTTGCGTTCGATGCAAGCCCAAATCACCGCCGAGCGTGAAAAACGTGCCTTGATTGCCGCTTCAGAAGGTCGCAAACAAGAGCAAATCAATATTGCCGCAGGTGAACGCGAAGCCTCGATTCAACGCTCGGAAGGTGAAAAACAAGCCGCGATTAACCGCGCCGAAGGTGAAGCCGCCGCGATTCTCGCGATTGCCCAAGCGAATTCGCAAGCCTTGCGCCAAATTGGTGAAGCCTCCGAAACATCGGGCGGTATGAACGCAGTCAACCTCAAAGTGGCCGAGCAATACGTGGCGGCGTTCCAAAACATGGCAAAA
>JAGNWC010000103.1 GCA_017986195.1 Hydromonas sp. | reverse complement strand
CGCTTGGAGTGTTTGTATTTGTTGGTCTTTGTCGTTGGTGATTTTCTGTAACTCAAGGTTGTGCGCTGCCTGTGCTAATGTGCTGGCGTTCTTTTGCTCGTTTTGGATGTGCTGTAGTTGCGCCAACAGGGCATCGCGCTCTTTTTCTACTGCGCCAAGGGCTTGGCTCACGGCTAACTGACGCTCGGTTTCGGTGGATAGCAGTTGTGTTTTTAGCGTTTGGATTTCGAGGTCTTTCTCGGCGGTGAGTTTTTGTTGCACTTGCTTGTATTTTTCTTGCGCAAGTTCTAAGGCTTGGGCTTGCTCTTTTTGCACAATCTGCATACGCTCGGCAATGGCTTGGTTAAATTCGGCGTTATGCACTTGTTTTAATATCTCGGCATAGCCCGATTCGTCGATTTTGAATGCTTGATGGCAGTGGGGGCAGGTGATGTTGTTCATGCGGATTCCTTGAGTTGGGTTTTGTTCGTCTGGAGGATATCGTCAGATTGATGCTTTGGGTTGCACTTAATTTTTTAGGGCATTCAATACATTTTGGGCGTTGTTTTGCATCTGTGTTTGCATTTGCTGTTTTTGCGCCCATTCATCGAGTAGGGTTTTGCGCTCATCCGCGCTGATGGGGGTTAATTGAAAATTGTGGTTTCTTTCATCGTAAATCGTTATCAAATAATCTGGGTGAATCCATTGCTCGTTTCGGCTGATGTAACGCCAGCCATTTTCTTTGAGGGTTTGGGTAAAATAGGACGCTCCTTTGTTTTTGAGACAGGTTTTAGGATAGCCCCAACCTGATTGGTATGCGCTATATTCTCCCTTTGCTCGTGCTTGGATGTCTAATTTATCCATACATTTATAGTCGTATCGGTCATCTGCCAGTGTCAGATAGATATAGTCGTAGCCTAAATCTTCCATGGGTACATTGCGCACATCGCCCGTGAATTTGTTGTATTTGGCAAATTCTGAGTTGCGTTCTCTATAACTGTATTGCCCATCAGGCGTTAAACTGACCTTGACTTCCTGTATCGGTACGCCAAACAGACTCATGGTTTTCGATTGACAGGTATAGCCATAATAATCGCTGTTGCAATCGCTCAAATTCATTTGCTTGAGTTCAGGAATTTTACCAGGCAGTCTCACCCATTCCATGGTTTGGCTTTGCCATTGGGCGACGGACTGCTCGTTCTGAGATTTTTGCTCTGCCTCTCTCGCAGGCTCGGTCACCAGTGCAACCCCAGACATTCCAACCAAGGCGACAACCAGAAACACAAAGCCCCCGATGATGCCGTTAATTATTGTCCCCATCTTGTCTCCTTTGTTTTTTACACCAGCGACATGCTTTTCCAAACCCGATGCATCTGTTCTAACCATTGCAATTTACGCCTGAGCGAAATAATGCGACCATCGACAAAAAACCAAAACGGGATACGTCCTAATTTTTTGCTCACAGTGAAGCCTGCGCCTTGCCATACTCTGACCATACGTTCATCGCCTTTGACGGGGAATAGGTAGTTCGCACCGTCTGTGCCTTTGAGGGTGATGATGTATTTATTCATGTTTGTAACTCCTTTTTCAACCATGTGTTTACTCGGCGGCTGGAATAATGAATATGCCAACGCGGATTTGTTGCGCGGGGTGCTGAGTTGGGTCTATCTGTTGCACCACCCCCTCAAATAGGTCATAGCCTGCATCCATTACTTTGGCAATGGTGTGGTTGCTATCACGCGGCACGAAGCCGAGTTTGTGTACACCGTAGTACAACGCAATCGCATTTGCATCGTAGTGGTTGTCTGGTTCACGGCGCAGGGTAAGTTTTTTGCCTATCGCCAATTGGTCAAACACAAGCGCACCGTCGTAATAGATGAATCCTGACACGTGAAAACTCTCGATGAGTTTGCTGCGGGTATGGGTTGCTGGATTGGGTTGTGAAATGGGTGACATGACTTTCTCCTTTTTAATTTTTGATTATAATAAATAATCTATTTGATTATATCAATGGTTTTTTTTGGTTTTATTATATGCTATTGTTGATTTTTTGCTACAATATGCCCATTGAACCCATAAATTAAGTTACTTATGACCGATACCCTTCTCTCGACTTTCCCGCCTGCCCAATTGGCAAATATTTCACAAGCCGTGCGCGAGCGTCTGACGTTTATTGATTTTTGCTTGTTTTTTTTGGGGAGGGTGTCACGGCAGGATTTGATGACACGCTTTGACGTTGCACCTGCGGTAACGACGCGGGACTTTGCATTGTATCGTTCACTCGCGCCTGATAATTTGGTGTTGGATGGCGCAAGCAAAACTTATGTCATCACGGCGCGGTTCGTACCTTTGTTTGAGCATGAGGTTGTGCGTGCACTATCGCAGCTGTCCCTCGGTTTTGGCTTAGGTGCGGATGAGTTGGCAAATCCCATGGTGTGGTGCGAGTCTTTACCTGTGCTAAACCATCCTGCTTTGGAGGTGCTCGCTCATGTAACACGGGCAATTGCACAGCAGCGTGCGTTGCGCATTGCTTATCTATCCGCCAGTAGTGGTGAGTCGGTGCGCGAGATAGTGCCGTTCGCGCTGGTGTCCGATGGTTTGCGCTGGCATACGCGTGCGTTTGACCGCAAATCAGGGGAGTTTCGTGATTTTGTGCTGACGCGTATGAGTGAGGTCAGCACGGTGGACGGGGCAATGGTGCAACAGCATGAGTTAGCCATGGCTGATGACCAATGGACGCGCAGGGTGGAGATTGATTTGGTCACACATCCGCTAAACGAACGCCCCGAAATCGCCGAGCGCGATTTCAATATGACCGATGGCAAAATCACGGTGAAGTTACGTGCCGCCGTTGCAGGCTATATGCTGCAACAGTGGCACGTGGATTGCTCACCCAATCGTACCATCCGTGATCGGGCGTATCGCTTGTGTCTTGCCAATCCTTTGCAGGTGTACGGGGTGGATTCAATGCAATTTGCACCAGGGTATGTTATAGCGTAGTTGTACTGTGGTTTTGCGATAATTGCCTATCAAAACGCCCCATTAATGAACCAAATACGAGTATTGAGAAATCATCGTTTATAAAATGCTTCGCAAAAAAATAGGGGCAATTAGACCTTGCCCCGATTGATTGTTTAATAATTTATGGCCATTTATGCCAATGCCTGAGCAAAATCCGCTATTAAATCATCAATTTGCTCGATACCGACTGATACGCGAATCAAACCGTCTGTAATGCCCCAAGCAAGGCGTTGCTCAGCCGCCATTTCTGCATAAATGGTCTGTGCCACGGGCAATGCCATGGTGCGGTTGTCACCCAAGTGGGTGGAAATCATTACGACTTGCAAGGTGTCTAATACCGCGAATACGTCTTTATGTTCTGGTTTGACCGTGAAAGATAGAAGCGTACCAAATCCGCGCTTACCAAACAATTCTTGCGCGCGCATGTGTTGAGGGTGTTTTGACAAACCTGGGTAATCCACATTCTCCACTGCGGGGTGCGCTTGCAACCATTGCGCCAACTGGAGCGCATTCGCGCACGCACGCTCGTTGCGCAAGAAAAATGTTTCCAAGCCCAAGGCAATCATCTGCGCCGCGTCCGCAGACAAGGTTGCCCCCATATCGCGCAGACCTTTTTTACGCAATTGCACCAAACCCCATTTGGACGAGTCACCCGTGCGGTATTTGGCAAATATATTCGGATAGTTTGACCAATCAAATAAGCCTGTATCTGTAATCGAGCCGCCCAATACCGCGCCGTGCCCCGACAAGCCTTTACTCAAAGAGTTCATCACCAAACTCGCACCATAATCACGCGCGCGCACCAAAGCAGGCGTTGCCATGGTATTGTCCACGACAAACACGATGTTGCGCGTTTGGCACAACTGCCCAATGCCTTGCAAATCCGTAATCTGCGTGCGTGGATTGGCGAGGGTTTCGACAAAGACCATGCGTGTGTTGTCACGAATCTCTGCAACCACATTTGCCACATTGGTCACATCCACATAAGAAATTTCCACACCATGCAAGCCAAAGGTGTCAAATAAACTGGTGGTATTGCCAAATAAGTATTGGCTCACGACAATATGGTCGCCATCTTTAAGCAATGCGAGCATGGCCGTGGCAATCGCGCCCATGCCTGTGGCAAACGAAACCGTGCCGATACCCTGCTCCAACAAAGTCAGTTGCGTTTCAAGCGCGGTCAAAGTCGGATTGTTTGAGCGCGCATAAGTGTAGCCTGCTGACTTGCCTTGGAACGCATCGGCAATGCCCTGCGCCGAATCGTAAGCAAATTGTACGCTTTTATAAATCGGTTGATGGCTCGGTGCGTGCTGTACGCCTGCTGTGCGATCGCTGTGCAGCAATTGCGTTTGTATGTTTTTCGGGGCGCTCATAGTGTCCTAATACTGTCTATCCATATCGCTATTGCGTTTATTCGTCTGAGTCATTGGCGGGTTTGACCTCTTGTTTGGCACGTTTGCGGTTTTCTTCCAGTGCATCCAAATACGCCTCGTCAATATCGCCCGTCACATATTCACCATTAAAACAAGACGCGTCAAATTGATTCAATCGACCATAACTGACCGATTGTACCGCGTCAATTAAATCCGCCAAATCCTGATAAATCACTTTGTCCGCGGTGATGGCTTGAGCAATCTCATCGACAGATTTATTGTTGGCAATCAATTCTGTACGCGTCGGCATGTCAATGCCGTACACATTGGGGAATTTCACCGCGGGTGCGGCCGAAGCAAAAAACACTTTTTTGGCACCCGACTCGCGCGCAAGCGCGACAATCTCTTGACTGGTGGTTCCACGCACAATTGAGTCATCGACCAACAATACATTTTTACCTGCAAACTCACTCGGCATCGCGGTGAGTTTTTGGCGCACGGATTTTTTACGCGTTTCTTGCCCAGGCATGATAAACGTGCGTCCCACATAACGGTTTTTAATAAATCCTTCGCGATACGGCAAGCCCAATTGATGTGCCAATTGCA
>JAGNWC010000102.1 GCA_017986195.1 Hydromonas sp. | reverse complement strand
CTCGATGGTGGTCGGGTGTTGATGGGGCTTTTGCCCGCGAATATGGCGCGCTCGTTCGCTCAGTTGGAGCCATACGGCATGTTTATTGTGCTCGGGTTGGCGTTTATGACGGGTGGTTTGCTGTTTAACTATTGGGTGTATCCGATTGTCGACGTGGCGCAAAGCATTATCAATTTAATTTTATATCCACTGCACGCGCTATTTGCGTGATTTTATTCAGAGAATTTCATGTTTCCAGAACGCGTTTTATCGGGGATGCGCCCCACAGGTGCTTTACATTTGGGTCATTATCATGGCGTGCTTAAAAATTGGGTACGCTTGCAATCCGAGTATCCATGTTTGTTTTTTGTCGCCGATTGGCACGCACTGACCACGCATTATGACGACCCAAGTATCATCGAATCATCCACTCATGAAATGGTGATTGACTGGTTGGCAGCAGGTTTAGATCCAGCGCAAGCAACGATTTTTGTGCAGTCGCAAGTGATTGAGCATGCTGAATTGTTTTTGCTCTTGGCGATGTCTGCGCCTTTGGGTTGGTTGGAGCGCGTGCCGACCTACAAAGAGCAAATCGAAAAACTCAAAGAAAAAGATTTGAGTACCTATGGTTTCTTGGGTTACCCCTTGCTGCAAGCGGCGGACATTTTGATTTACCGCGCCGAGCATGTACCTGTGGGTGAAGACCAAGTACCGCATTTGGAAATGACCCGCGAAATCGCGCGTCGGTTTAACTATCTGTATGGGCGCGAAAAAGACTTTGAAGAAAAAGCCCAAGAAGCGGTGAAAAAACTCGGCAGTAAAATGGCGAAGCAATACCTCGAATTGCGCAATCGATTTCAAGAGCAGGGCGAAGAAGAAGCGATTGAGCAGGCGCATGCCTTACTCGATGAGTCGAAAAATTTGACTCATGTAGACCGCGAGCGTTTATTCGGTTATTTGGAAGGCTCGCGTAAAATCATCTTGGTTGAGCCACAGGCTTTGTTGACTAAGGATTCGCGTATGCCTGGGTTAGATGGGCAAAAAATGTCGAAAAGCTATGGCAACACCATCGCCATGCGCGAGGATGCCGATTCGATTACCAAAAAAATCCGCACCATGCCGACTGACCCAGCCCGTGTGCGCAAGACCGATGCGGGCGACCCAGACAAGTGTCCTGTGTGGGCGTTTCATCAAATTTACAGCGACACACCGACGTGCGCATGGGTAAAAGACTCCTGTACCAACGCTAAAATCGGTTGTTTGGAGTGTAAGCAGCCTGTGATTGAGTCGGTGTTGCGTGAGCAGCAGCCGCTGCTTGAGCGTGCACAAATCTATGTCGATGACCCTTCTTTGGTGCGCAGCATCATTGCCGATGGTTCGGACAAAGCGCGCAAGATGGCACAAGAAACCATGCGCGATGTGCGTGAGGTCATGGGTTTGGGGTGATGAAACGGGTGTGACAAAAACCGAGGGTGTTGCCTCGGTTTTTTATATACTGTTGGCTGTAGAAAATATTTTTAAAGTTAGATTGTGATGAGCACTAAATTTCGAGTTTTGATGGTCATGTTGTTGTGTACCCTTGGGGGTGCGGTTTTGGGTTCGTTTTTACAAGTGCGTGCATTGGGTAGCCAAGACATTTGGGCAGATATGCGACGTATTTTTAATGAACCCAATCCTCTGAATGCCAATCCAACCAATCACGTGGGTGATCCGATACAAGGCGATGCTTTTCATCGCCTCACAAAATACCCCAATAAAACTGAGGTCAGTTGTCCTAAACAAACCGAACGTACCATGGTGTTGTTAATTTCAGGGCAGTCCAACTCTGCCAATCATGGTGGACAACGCTATGCTTCGCAATACGGCGATAAAATAATCAATTACTTCGATGGTAAATGTTATATTGCCAAATCACCACTACTGGGTGCCACAGGTTTAGAGGGCGATTCTTGGACACTTTTGGGGAATTTACTCATACAGCAAGGTGTTGCAGACCAAGTGATTTTAGCACCCACAGGTATTGCTGGCTCAGGCATTAGTCAGTGGGAAGTGGGCAGTCCGTATCAGCAGATGTTACAAAGCAGCGCGCAAAAACTGCTGTCGCAATATCGTGTGACCCACATGCTGTGGCATCAAGGCGAAACCGATTATGGTAAACACACACCTCAAGCAGATTATGAAAAACTGTTCACAGGTATTGCCGATGCATTGCGCCAGCAGGGCATGGACGCGCCGATTTATGTTTCACAAACCAGCCAATGCTGGATGGATGCCAACTGGCGTGCCGATAATCCTGTGACTCAAGCGCAGAGGGCACTCATCAGTCCAGAGAGAAAAATTTTTGCAGGTGTGAACTCTGATGCATTGTTGGGTGAATTGGATCGATTTGACAATTGTCACTTTGCAGGTACTGGACAAGAAAAATTTGCGCGAGCGTGGCTCAATTTGTTGGCACGCTGATGTAGTAGAGTACAGCGAAAAACAATTAGAAACGATATAA
Organism: Hydromonas sp.; assembly: GCA_017986195.1. Classification (GTDB taxonomy): domain Bacteria; phylum Pseudomonadota; class Gammaproteobacteria; order Burkholderiales; family Burkholderiaceae; genus CTSOIL-112. The sequence continues at coordinate 2,550 of JAGNWC010000102.1, read as the reverse complement.
TCCGCGCTATCGATATAATAATAAAATCAACTGATTGCTTGCGAATATCTCATCTATGAGGAGGCGTTATGAAAATTTTACTGTGCGGTGCCACGGGCTTTATCGGTCGGCATTTAGAACAAGCATTGATTGCCTCAGGTCACCATGTCGTGCGTGCCATACGCCAACCCAAACGTGCTGATGATATTTCGGTCGATTTTGTACGCGATACCGATGCAGCGATATGGTTGCCTCGTTTGATGGGGATTGATGTGGTGGTCAATGCGGTGGGTATTTTGCGTGACTCTACGGCTGTGCCCATGCAGGCGGTTCATGCAGACACCCCAAAAGCTTTGTTTACCGCGTGTGCACAAGTGGGCTGTAAAGTGGTGCATATCTCGGCTTTGGGTGCGGGCGGCGAATTGAAAACCGCCTATATGCGCACCAAGGGGCAAGCACAAGCACATTTAATCAATCTGTCTATCCCCAGTTTGATTGTTCGACCTTCGGTGGTTTATGGACACGATGGTGATTCGGCAAAAATGTTTCGACTGCTCGCGCGTATGCCCATCATTGCCGTGCCAGGACAGGGTGAGTCTTGGATGCAGCCCGTCCACATTGATGATATTGCGCAACTGGTGACACGCCAAATCAACCAAGACTTTGCATGGTCAAGCCCCGCGCGCGTGGTTGATGCGGTCGGGGCGGCGCGCATGACCTATCGTGAAATGATTGCTTGCTATCGTGCGCAAATCTCTGGACAACGCGCATGGGTTGTGCCGATTCCATGGAGTGTAATGCGCATCATGGCAAAATTGGCGCAGTTTGTACCGAGCAGTGCCTTGGATTCTGATACGCTACAAATGTTGCAAGCGGGCAGTTTTGCAGATGTGGCGGGTTTTGCAGAGTTACTTGGCCGTATGCCGCGGCATCCAAACACGTTTATCGATAGATGATGATTATCAATCATGTAAATAAATACTGAGTTTTGTGATAGTTTGATGTGGCGGCGCAGCGTTGGTTTTTATCTGAAAGTGGCAACCCTTAACTTTTTGATGTGCTCTTGTCGGATTTCATCTAAAAACCACGTAATAAACATGGAAATATAAATTTCATCATTGACAGAATAATTTAGAAACTTTATTATGTTCAGTATGAAACTAACACCGATCGCCGAAAGATTTATCCTCCATTGGGGCGAAATGGGGACAAAATGGGGCGTTAACCGTACGGTTGCGCAAATTCACGCACTGTTGTTCTTTTATGGTCGCCCGATGCATGCCGAGGAGATTACCGAAACATTGAGCGTTGCGCGCTCCAATGTGAGTAATTGCCTGAAAGAATTGCAAAACTGGAACCTCATTCATGTGGTGCACATCATTGGTGATCGACGCGATTATTTCAGCACCTCGACCGATGTGTGGGAATTGATGCGCACGGTCATACATGAGCGCAAAGTGCGTGAATTTAATCCTGTGATTCAAGCCTTGCAAGATTGTTTAGAAGACCCATCAGCGCAACAAGAAGACCCAGCGGCGATGGAGCGTATTCGTGAAACGCTGTTGTTGATGAAAACCACCAGTACATGGGCGGAAGAAATGATTAAACTCAAACCTGAAACTTTGGCAAAAGTCATGCGTTTGGGTGCGAAGATTCAAAACCTATTGCATGGCGATGGTTGATGTTGGATGAACTGTCTGCGAAAAACCAAGTTTCGGCTTGGTTTTTTTTACGTCTGTGGTTCTCTTGCCGATGCTGTAAAATGTGCCCATGAGTATTTCTAAAAACGAAACCCCGATTCAGTTTATTCCCAAAGCCAAACAAACCGTGAGTGATGTGGTATTGACTGCTTTGCCGCCCTTGAGCCTGTATATCCACATCCCGTGGTGCGTGCGCAAATGTCCCTACTGTGATTTTAACTCGCATGAAATCAATACAGGTACGGATTTTTCGGTGCTCGAATCTGCTTATGTCGACGCGCTCATCAGAGATTTAGACAGCACTTTGCCGCTGGTGTGGGGGCGGCGTTTGTCGAGTATTTTTATCGGTGGCGGCACGCCGAGTGTGCTGTCGGCGCAATCGATGGATGCGATTTTATCAGCGGTGCGTGCGCGTTTACCACAAGTCTCTGAAATTGAAGTAACCATGGAGGCCAATCCAGGAACTTTGGACACCGATAAATTGCGCGATTTTCGTGCCGCTGGGGTGACGCGCTTGTCTGTCGGCGTGCAGAGTTTTGATGATGCGCTACTGAGCAATATTGGACGCATTCATACGGGCACACAGGCGCGTGTGGCATTGGATACTGCGTATCAATTGTTTGATAAAGTGAACTTGGTTTTGATGTTTGCCTTGCCCAATCAAACCTTGGCACAACTTAAAAACGATGTGGCAACGGTTTTGGCTTATCACCCGACGCATTTGTCTTACTACCATTTAACCATTGAGCCGAATACGTTTTTTCACCAGCATCCGCCGAGCGTGCCCGATGACGAGGCGGCGATTGATATGCAAGAGTGGATTCAAAGCGAATTGGCGAGTCAAGGTTTGCGCCACTATGAGGTCTCGGCG
>JAGNWC010000101.1 GCA_017986195.1 Hydromonas sp. | reverse complement strand
GACAACGCAGCACGACGCGATGGGCGCACTTCCACAGGCACTTGATAGTTCGCGCCACCGACGCGGCGGCTTTTCACTTCGACCAATGGTTTTACATTGGCAAGTGCTGTCAAAAACACTTCCATTGGGTCTTTACCAGATTTGGTAGCAATTTGCTCCAAGGCACCATAAGCAATGCCCTCAGCAACAGATTTTTTACCAGACAACATAATAACGTTCATGAATTTAGCCAATTCAACTGATCCAAATTTTGGATCTGGCAAAATATCACGTTTAGGGACTTCACGACGACGAGGCATCTCATCTTCCTTTCTTCAGTTGGTCACAATGACCAGATAACTCACATTCAATATTCAAGTTATCACTTACTCGGCGACCCGAACATCACAGGCACACCGTAGCTTTAATAAAAAATTTAAACTCTATTTAAAGTTCAAACTTAAACTCAACACAACCGCGCTCAATTAGGCGCGCGACAAACATCACATCGCCGATTAAGCGGCTTTAGGACGTTTCGCACCGTATTTAGAACGAGATTGTTTACGATCTTTAACGCCTTGCAAGTCCAAAGAACCACGCACGATGTGGTAACGCACACCTGGCAAATCTTTTACACGGCCGCCGCGAATCAACACGACACTATGCTCTTGCAAGTTATGACCCTCACCACCGATATACGAAATCACTTCAAAGCCGTTGGTTAAACGAACTTTGGCAACTTTACGCATCGCAGAGTTAGGTTTCTTAGGGGTTGTGGTGTACACACGGGTACACACACCACGCTTTTGCGGGCAATTATCCAATGCAGGAGATTTGCTCACTTCGCGTATTTGAGTACGTGGTTTACGCACTAACTGGTTGATAGTTGGCATTGTTTTAATCCAATAATAAACATGACTTTCGTTTAATCACGGCAATTTGGCACGATTTAAACCCGCACAAACCACACTTTTCACCGGCGTTGCAAGCAACAACAGTTACTGACTAAACACGAGATTCGTTGAAACACACACAGCAAAACACCTCGTATATTTCAACGAACTTAGCATCATACGCGGATTTGACAGAAAAATCAAACGATTCGAAGGCGTGCGCGGCGGTCAACCGCTTGATTTTGCTCAGATTTACAACAAATCAGGATTAACATTGTGAAAGCCTGTCTATAAGCGTTTGCCAACACGGAAATAGTCAGCACAATCTTGGATATTTGCAAAGGCAAAATCTGCGGCTTCACAGCCTTGCTCGCCGATAAAAATCGCTTTGGAGATTCCGCTATTGCGCGCCAACTGTACATCAGAAAACTTATCACCAATCATCCACGAGTGTGATAAGTCAATACGATGGATGTTCACTGCCGCCTCAATCATCCCTGTGTCGGGCTTTCGGCAATGGCATTGCTCGTCAGGCGTATGCGGGCAAAAAAACACGTCTTTAATTTCCAACCCGTGTTCAGAAAAGCGTTCAAGCATCCATTGAGTTAAACACTCAAAATCTGATTGAGTGTAATATCCACGCCCAATACCCGATTGATTGGTCACCACCACCAATAGATAACCCGCTCGAGCAAAGCAAGTCAATAATTCAAAAATACCGTCTGTAAACTTAAAATCCGCAACAGACGAAACATAACCAAAATCCTGATTGATGATGCCATCTCGGTCAATAAACAACGCTTTGGGGTTCATACAAACATCCATTTTTCGTAAATAATATCGTTGTGAGAATTGTAAACGAATACGCGCCGAAGACGAACCCATTATCCACAAAAAGACCTGATACAGACAATATTGATTTCGCCTGTATTTTTCAGCAATTGAACAATGATATAATCCCTACACATCGTAAGTTGGCTTGCTCAAGCAGCCAAGATTCATCACGACCACAACCTTAGTCTAAACGCTTTTGGTATTTTTTGGATGCCGCATCATGGATAACAACACCCCCGATTTTAATCAAAAAACCATACTCATCACAGGTGGCGCAGGTTTCATTGGCTCAAACTTGGCCATGTACCTACAAGAAAACCACCCCGCTGCCAAAATTGTGGTGTTTGACATCTTTCGCACGGGTGAGCGTTGGTCGCATGGCAGCCTGAAAAGTTTTGGACATTATGCCAATTTAACGGGATTCAAAGGCGACATCATTTGTGGCGATTTAAATAACCCCGCCGACCTCAGTCGCCTGCAACCGTATCAATTTGATTGTATTTTCCATCAAGCGGCCATCTCCGACACGCGCGTTTACGACCAGAACGTTGTCATGCAAACCAATCTCAACAGTTTTTACGACATCTTGGCCCTGGCTAAAAAGCACAACGCTCAGTTAATCTATGCCAGTTCTGCCGCGACTTACGGCGCGTCAGCCTCACCGCAAACCATTGGCATTGAGTCACCTGAAAACCCTTATGGGTTCAGCAAATTGGCAATGGATCGAGTTGCCCATCGCTATGCGACCGAACACCCTGATATGCACATCGTGGGTCTGCGTTATTTTAATGTCTACGGCGCGGGTGAATTTTTCAAAGAAAAAACTGCTTCCACGGTATTACAGTTCGGTCATCAAATTTTATCAGGCAATGCACCCAAGTTGTTTGAGGGCAGCGACCAAATTTTGCGCGACTTCGTGTATATCAAGGATGTTGTTCGTGCGAATATCTTGGCATGTACTGCCAAATCCAATGGCGTCTATAACGTCGGTACGGGCACACCCCGCAGTTTTCAAGACATCGCAGATATTTTGCAGCAACAACTCGGCACACACCTTGCAACCGAATACATCCCCAATCCGTACACGGGCTATCAAATGCACACGCAAGCCGATTTGAGCCTCTCTCAATCCGAACTCGGTTACACGCCGCAGTGGACTTTAGAGGCGGGCATTGCCGACTATCTACCTGAAATCAAAAGCTGTTTTGCACAGAAAGTTGCGTAAATGATTGAATTAAAAAATAAACATCCACGCATCTTGGTCGTGGGCGATTTGATGATTGACCATTATTTGTGGGGCAACTGCAACCGTATTTCTCCTGAAGCACCTGTGCAAGTGGTTGCAGTCAATCAAGAAAGCAGTGTGCTCGGTGGCGCAGGCAATGTGGTGAACAATCTCAAGCAATTGGGCGCAGCTGTCGACATCATGAGTGTCGTCGGACAAGACGAACAAGCGCAAGAACTCACCCACATGCTCAAACAAACAGGTATCGCCAATATCCAATTGATTCAGCAAGAAGGGCGCACCACGTCAAAAAAATCGCGTGTGATTGCAGCGCATCAACAAGTCCTGCGTTTTGACAAAGAAAGCACCGCTGAAATATCCGCTCAAGCGCAAACAGAACTATTGGCTGAATTTAACTCGCACGTTGACCAAGTCGATGTTATTGTTCTGTCCGATTACGGGAAGGGTGTGCTCACAGATTTTGTCACCCGAGAGATTATTCGCATCTCACGTTCAAAAAACAAACGCGTGTTGGTTGACCCGAAAGGCAGTGACTACAGCAAGTACACGGGTGCTTACTTACTCACGCCGAATAAAAAAGAGGCTTCCGAAGCAGCAAATATCAACATCACGGATGCCGAGAGTTTGAATCGAGCCATCACCTACCTCAAACAAACCTGCGCATTGGATGTATCTCTCATCACATTGAGCGAAGAAGGCATTGCCTGTTTAGACAAAACCTTGCAAATTTACCCAACGGTTGCGCGGGATGTTTTTGATGTCACTGGCGCAGGCGACACCGTGATTGCCGCACTGGCGTTCGCTTTGGGCGCAGGCTACTCTATTGAACAAGCGATTATTTTTTCCAACTTAGCAGCAGGCGTGGTCGTGGGCAAACTGGGCAGTGCAACCGCAACCTTGGATGAAATCATCGCCTATGAAAACTCACTCAAGCAAGTTAATGGTGCGCACTGCGTTAAAACTTGGGATGAGATTGCCATCATCGTGCGTGATTTGAAGCAACGCGGTCAAAAGGTCGTCTTTACCAATGGTTGTTTTGATTTGTTACACACAGGACATGTGCGCTATTTAGAACAGGCGCGTGATTTTGGCGATATACTCATCGTCGGCATCAACAGCGATGCCAGTGTTTCTCGATTAAAAGGACCTAACCGCCCGATTAATTCACAAGACGATCGTGCTTATATTTTGGCTTCACTCAAATCGGTGGACTACACCGTGATTTTTCATGAGGATACCCCTTATGAACTCATTAAACTCATTGAACCCAACGTACTGGTCAAAGGCGGCGACTATCGCGGCAAAGACATCGTGGGGCAAGACATTGCCAATGAAGTCAAAATCGTGGATTTTGTCACAGGTAAAAGCACCACCCGAACCATTGAAACCATTGAAAAGATTGCCAACCAATGAATACAAACAAACCCAATATCGCCGAGATTATCCATGACGAATTGCTGTCACACCAAGCAACCATAGAACAAATCATTGCGGTTTCACAAGAGCCATTGGTACGTGCGGCACAATTGATGGTACAAACACTGCAAAATGGTCGAAAAATTTTGTTGTGCGGCAACGGCGGCAGTGCAGCCGATGCCCAACACATTGCCGCCGAGCTTACAGGGCGTTATAAAACTGAACGCCGTGGACTGCCTGCGATTGCATTGACTACAGATACCTCGGCACTCACCGCGATTGCCAATGACTTTGGCTATGACAAAGTGTTCTCTCGCCAAGTAGAAGCACTGGCAAATCAAGGCGATTTACTCATCGGCATTAGCACCAGCGGCAACAGTCTCAATATCTTGCTCGCGCTTGAGCAAGCCAAAGCGATTGGGTGCGCTACCCTCGGACTCACGGGCAACTCAGGTGGCAAGATGAATGCGTTGTGCGATATTAACTTGGTTGTGCCTTCCAACAACACCCCACGCATCCAAGAAATGCACATCTTGTTTGGTCATATCTTGTGCCAAATCGTTGATGCATCTTGGGTTTAAACAACCAACTCGAAAAAACAATGCACTATGAATATTTTAATTATTATGCAGCGCTACAACGGTGATGTCTTTTTAACACTGCCACTC
>JAGNWC010000100.1 GCA_017986195.1 Hydromonas sp. | reverse complement strand
TCGCCCGAAGCGGAGAAAAACTTGATGCCGTTGTCATAATAGGGGTTGTGCGAGGCGGAAATCACCACGCCTGCTTGCAGTCGCCATGCGCGGGTGAGGTAGGCAATCGCGGGCGTGGGCATGGGACCTGTGAGCAACACATCCACACCCGCCGCAGTAAAACCCGCCTCCAGTGCGGCTTCGAGCATATAGCCAGAGATGCGCGTGTCTTTGCCGATGAGTACCCGTGGGCGTGCGCCTTGGGTCGGTTTGACCTCTTCATCGTGCGCCAAGACCAAGCCAGCGGCATACGCCAAATGCATGACAAAATCGGGGGTAATCGGTGCTGTGCCGACTTTGCCACGCACGCCATCGGTGCCAAAATATTTACGGGGCATAATATTCTCTTGTATGGATAAGTAATACTGCTGTTAAAAGTTACAGCCAACCTTTTTTCTTGAAATACCAATACGGTGCAAAGCCTGCCAGCACCATTAAACCAAGTGCCATCGGATAACCCAAAGCCATTTTAAGTTCAGGCATAAACTCAAAGTTCATGCCGTAAATACTGGCAACTAAAGTGGGCGGCATAAACACCACGGCAGCAATTGAAAAGATTTTAACGATTTTGCTTTGTTCAATATTGATATAGCCTTGTAGGAAGGACATCAAAAAGTTGATTTTATCGAATAAAAACGTGGTGTGTGAAAGTAAGGTGTCAATGTCGCGCACGATTTCGCGATAGGTGTCGTGGTACTCGTGCATCTCTTTGGAGTGGCGTTGCAAAAATGAAATATCGCGCTGGGTGTCCATCAAACACAAACGAATTTTTCCAGTCAAATCCTCAGCTTCGGCGAGTGAATAAATCATCTCTTCTGGGTTGTCAATGTTCTCGGACAGAACCAAGGTGCTGACTTCTTCGAGTTGGCGGTGTTGGTCCTCAAGATAGTCGGCCAAGTTCTCGACCTTTTGCTCCATCAATGTGAGCAAAATTTCTGCAGCCGAGTTGCAGGAAATTTGCCCGCGTTTGGCACGCAAGCGAAACAAACGAAAATCGGCAATCTTATCGTCGCGAATCGTGATGAGTTTGTCGTTTTGCAAAATACAGGCAACCGATACAGTTTCGGTTTTATCGGCGACATTGGATAAAAACAACGAGTGAACGTGAATCCCTGTTTGCCCTATGAAACGCCTTGCCGAATCTTCAATATCATCGACATCATCCGCATCGGGGATGAGGTCTTTGAGCATGCGCTGCAGGATGTTTTTTTCGTCTTGGTTTGGGGTCAGAGAGTCTATCCAAACGGCTTGAGCAATTTTGCTGTTGTAATCAGGAGCAGTGGGTTCGATTTCAGAGAGTAATGTGCCTTTGAGGGTGAAAAAATCTAACATAGGCGCTCCTCGTTTGAAATGAAAGGGTTATGGTTTTTTTGCGATTTACATACTTGCGCATTATAGATGAACGGGTTGATAAAGGGTAGCCTTGCGTGATAAATCGATAGATACTACGGCGTGTTTAGAAAATCCCAAATGCGAATCGCATCCACGGTTTCACGCACATCGTGTACGCGCACGATGTGCGCGCCGTTGTTCAGTGCCCACAGCGCGGCGGTGACGCTACCTGAAATGCGCTCGGCAGGTGCATCGCGTCCAGTGATTGCGCCGATCATGCGTTTGCGCGACACACCGACCAGCATGGGTAAAGTATATTCGCCTTGGAGCTCATGCAGACCGCGCATCAGCGCGTGGTTGTGTGCCAAACTCTTACCAAAGCCAAAACCCGCATCCAAACAAACGCGGTTGTGCGCCACCCCCGCGAGGGACAAACGTTGCACCTGCTGGGCTAAAAACTTCGCCACCTCTGCGACCACATCATCGTAGTGAGGGTTGTCTTGCATGGTTTGCGGCGTGCCTTGCATGTGCATCACGCAAAGCCCACAGTTGCTGTCCGCCACCGTTTCAATCGACACAGGGTTGTTGAACCCACCAATATCATTGATGATGTCCACACCGAGTTTGAGCGTTTCGCGCATCACATAGGGTTTGCAAGTGTCAACCGAAATCGGTACGCCACAATCCATCAGCGCGTCGATGACGGGCAGGATGCGGCACAGTTCTTCACAGCAAGAGACTTTCGGCGCGTTGGGGCGCGTGGATTCACCGCCTATATCAATGATGTCCGCGCCATCGGCTATCATTTGCAGAGCCCGCTGTACTGCCAGTTCGGGCTCAATGAATTGCCCGCCGTCTGAAAATGAATCTGGCGTGAGGTTGAGTATGCCCATGACCAACGGACGCGATGTGTCCAAAACATAACGACCACATTGCCAAGTGGATGGTGCATTTGCTGTGAGTGAGGTGTCTCGCATTGGTTGTGCCAACAAAATTATATTGAGCAAATTATAGCGCGGTTTCATAAAACGGTTTGGGCGTGGATTTTTATGCCTGTCGATGCGCTTGGTTAAACCGCAGGGTTTGGATTTCATGGTGTGGGTTTCTAAGTTTTGCTACAATGCCTCATTGTCACTTAATTAGGAGCCAACTATGACCCGCCATGTTATCAACACCACAAATGCGCCCGCCGCCATTGGTCCGTATTCACAAGCGATTAAACTCGGTGGCTTGGTATTTACCTCTGGGCAAATTGGTTTAACCCCTGCGGGTGAATTGGTCGAAGGTTTGGAAGCGCAAGTCCATCAAGCGTTTACCAACCTCGGTGAGATTCTCAAACAAGCGGGTGGCTCGTTCACCAGTGTGGTGAAATTCACCTTGTTTTTAACCGATTTAAATGACTTTTCCAAGGTCAATGAAATCATGCAAAAATACGTGTCAGAGCCATTTCCAGCGCGTTCCACGGTTGGTGTGGTCAGTTTGCCTAAGGGCGCGTTGTTTGAAGTTGAAGCGATTGCACAAGTCGGTAGCCAAACTTAAATCGATTGATTCTTGGTAAAAATGGATGCTGTTGAGAGCGTATTGCTCCCATCAATTCATAGAAAACAAGTCCTTGAACAGTTGGATTGCTTCGCTGATAAAAGCTGTTTGCAAGGGCGGAGTGCAGATTGATGCGATCAAAGCCCGCGTATGGTTGCGAGCGCGGCGCGGCAATCCATCGGTGTCCGATTCGGTGTTGTCATGTGGGTTGCCTCGCTGATTTTCCAGATTGACGCTTGCTTTGCGCCATGCCCTCACCCATGCCGAGCGTGTGGGCAAAAAACGTGTTACAACTTAACAGATGGGTGTATCCGCAGCATTTTAAGCAATATGTTGGCGCACATTGGCGAATCAGAAGATTGTTCGGCTTGAGTAAAACACATCGTTGACAGAACACACACAATAGTTATCCGCATATCGGGTAGCAATTCATTGAAAAACCACGGAATTATTATGAGCCAATACCATCAACACGACGCGGGCGACGCGCACCATCAGCATCAAATTCACTACACCGCTGCCCGTTACATCGGTATTGCACTGCTGCTCACAGGTGGTTTTGCCATCATCGAAACCTTCGCCAGTTTTGTCTCAGGTTCGCTGGCATTGCTCTCGGATGCAGGGCATATGATCACCGACACCGCGTCACTGGGATTGGCATTTATTGCCCAACGTTTTGCCGCACGCCCTGTGTCAAACAAACTTTCATTTGGCTATACGCGCGTGGAAATCATTGCCGCATTTGTCAACGCGCTGTTCATGCTGGTCATCATCGCATGGATTGTGTGGCAAGCGGTTGGGCGACTCATCAATCCCACACCCGTTCACGGTGAAACCGTCATGTGGGTGGCGACGATAGGCTTGTGCGTGAACTTATTGGTGGCATGGTTGTTGCTTCGTGACCAAAGTTCAATGAATGCACGTGCGGCATTTATTCACGTGTTGGGTGATTTGCTCGGCTCGGTCGCGGCGATTGCGGCAGGCTTGATCATTTGGTACACAGATTGGTTGCCGATTGACCCGATATTATCGATGCTTGTCGCGGTATTGTTGCTCAACTCAACGTGGCGATTGCTCAAAGAATCGGGTTGGCACCTGATGGATGGTGTGCCACATGAAATCGAATATGAGCACGTGGGCGAGGATTTGCAAAATATCGAGGGCATCACCTCGGTGCATGATTTGCATATTTGGAGTATGTCGCCCAGTCAGCCTGTTTTGATTGCGCATGTCACTTTAGAGCCTAATGTGCGCTGGCCGATTTTGCTCGAATCGGCGCGTTTAATGTTGCGTGACAAACACAAAATCGAACACATCACCTTGCAACCTGAGTGGCAAGATGAGGCGATTGCATATAAACCACTTTGCCAAAACGAAGCCAATGAATCAAAACTTAATAAATAGTTATAATGATTGAATTGTGACGGATAGATTAAATCTATAAACCAAAAACTTTCATTTGGCGCAATTAAATTCTTATTGTAAATAACGTTGATTTAATATTTTTCGTAGGCATTGATTGGTCATACTTTTGTTGTACTTTTTAGGGTGATTTTTAATTCGTTTAAGTATAATTTAAATGGATTTAACGGAATTTAATGTAAATTAAAGACATTTAATATAAAAAAACATATTAAATTATCAACAAATATTACCATCTGTTGGTGCGCTTTATGATATTCTCAAAGAAACAATTTTAGAGAATTTTTACGCATATGACGACGATTAAAATAGCCGCATTAGATGACAACCCAACACATTTGCAAATGGTGGAACAGGCTTTAATCGGTGATGAAAGTAATTGGTCTTTGCCTGTTGAATTCAAGCTTTTTTCAAGCGGCGAAATGCTTCTTCAAGAACTGAAAAAAGTTGATTATGACTGTGTAATTTTGGATCGTGTTGTTCCAGACATGAGTGGTGATGTGATTCTGAACTGGTTGCATCAATACCGCCCAAATCGAACGGGCGTGGTAATGCTGACCAGTAACGATGCACGGCAAGAGGTGGTCGCCTCCTTAGAGGCGGGCGCGGATGATCTGCCCTCGTTTCAACGGACAGTTTAAGCGGCTAATTTCATGTTAGCCAATTCGAAGTTTACAGGCGATTGATAACCGATTGTTGAATGCTTGCGTTTACGGTTGTAATACACTTCAATAAAC
>JAGNWC010000099.1:2999-5080 GCA_017986195.1 Hydromonas sp. | reverse complement strand
TTGTCACCAATGATGGTCGGGTTGGCTTGCATCGGTTCAAGCACGCCGCCAATGCCGACACCGCCCGATAAATGCACGTTTTTACCAATTTGCGCACATGAGCCGACCGTCGCCCAAGTGTCCACCATCGTACCCTCATCGACATACGCGCCAATGTTGACATACGAAGGCATGAGCACGACGTTTTTCGCAATATACGCACCGCGACGCACCACGGCAGGCGGTACGACACGAAAGCCACCTGCGGCAAAATCCGCTTCGGTGTAGTTGGCAAACTTGCTCGGCACTTTGTCATAAAACTGGGTGAATCCGCCTGCTGGCATGACCGCGTTGTCCTCTAATCTAAATGACAACAAGACTGCTTTTTTCACCCATTGATTGACCTGCCATTGACCGTCTTTTTTCTCTGCCACGCGCAATGTGCCTGCGTCGAGTTGCGCCAATACGTGCGCGACTGCCACACGCACTTCGGCGGGGGCGGATTTTGGGCTAAATTCGCTGCGTTGTTCCCAAGCGTTGTCAATCAATGTTTGTAATGCGTTCATGTTTTTTCCTGTAAAAAGTTCGTAACTTGCCAATGCAACATTATAATGGCAAAAACGCAAGAGAGCCCTGAATTCTCCATATGGGCAGATAAGGATGTGTTATGAATCGCTATATGCTATCGCTTGACCAAGGCACAACCAGTTCGCGTGCGATTGTGTTTGACCACGCAGGGCAGGTTGTTGGCATGGCACAAAAGGAGTTTGCACAGATTTACCCTCAATCGGGCTGGGTCGAGCACGATGCGCATGAAATTTGGCAGATGCAGTCGGCAGTCGCTTTGGAGGTCTTGCAAACACTCAATCTATCTGCACAGGACATTGCCGCTATCGGCATCACCAATCAACGCGAAACCACGGTGCTGTGGGATAAACACACAGGCAAAGCCCTGTACAACGCGATTGTTTGGCAAGACCGCCGAACGGCTGCGCTGTGTGCGTCGCTCTCAGAGCAAGGTTATGATGCGCTCATCAATCAAAAAACAGGTTTGCGTTTAGACCCGTATTTTTCTGCCACCAAACTCAAATGGTTGCTCGACCATGTCGCAGGTGCGCGCGAATTGGCGGCACAAAATCGCTTGGCGTTCGGCACCATAGACACTTGGCTCATTTGGAATCTCACGGCGAAAAACGAAGGTGGCGCATTGCACATCACCGATGTGAGCAATGCGGCGCGCACGATGCTGTTCAATATCCGCACGCGCCAATGGGATGAGGAGTTGCTGACCTTGTTCGACATTCCCGCATCGGTATTGCCCGAAGTGCGCGCATCCTCAGAGGTGTACGGGTACACAACTGAGGTTTTTGATGCGCCGATTGCAATTGCGGGCATTGCGGGCGATCAGCAAGCGGCTTTATTTGGGCAGACTTGCTGGCAAGCAGGTATGGTGAAAAACACCTATGGCACGGGCTGCTTTATGCTGATGAACACAGGCGGATTCGCCGCACCTTCAACCCACAATCTGCTCACCACGATTGCGTGGCAAATCGGTGATGAAATCTGTTACGCACTCGAAGGCAGCATCTTCATCGGCGGCGCGGTGGTACAGTGGTTGCGCGATGAGTTGCACATCATTGACCATTCTCATGAAATCGAGCCTTTGGCAGCCAGCGTTGCCGACAGCGGCGGTGTGACCTTTGTTCCTGCGTTTGCGGGATTGGGCGCGCCACACTGGAACCCGAATGCACGCGGCGCGGTGTTTGGCTTGTCACGCGGCTCGTCCAAAGCGCATTTGGCACGCGCCGCGCTCGATGCAATCGCGCACCAAACTGCCGATGTATTGAACGCCATGCGTGCGGATGCGCGCATGGACATATCGAGCCTGCGCGTGGATGGCGGCGCGACCGCGAATAATTTGCTGATGCAAATTCAAGCGGACGTATTGGGTGTGGAGGTGGTGCGCCCGAAAATCACCGAGACCACTGCGCTCGGCGCGACCTATTTGGCGGGTTTGGCGGTCGGCTATTGGCGCGACCGCGATGAGATTGCGCAATTGTGGCAGGTGGATCAATCGTTTCACCGCACCCGCCCCGTCGAGG
>JAGNWC010000099.1:0-2899 GCA_017986195.1 Hydromonas sp. | reverse complement strand
GTGCCATGGGCGTGGGGATTGCGATTAGCATTGCCGCGACGGTTTTTGCATTTATTTTAGCGCGCACGCATCTGCGCGCCGAATTGGCGAGTATTTCCAAGCCTGCTTTGATTTTAATGGCGGTCAGCGCGGCGTTCTCCAACCTCGGTTTTACGTGGGGCATGGTGCACGGCGAAGTGATGCGTGTGATGTTGCTGTTTTACCTGATGCCCGTGTGGACAGGTTTGATGGCGACTTTGATTTTTGGCGAACGCACCAATTGGGCGGGCTGGCTTGGGATTGCCTTGGGGTTGCTCGGCGCGATGGTGATGCTGTATGACCCCGCGAAAGGTTTGCCCCTGCCTGCCAATGCCGCTGAGTGGTCGGGCTTGGGCGCGGGCTTTGCCTCGGCATTGCTCAATGTACAAGTGCGTCATGTGAGCAAAATGCGCTCGGAGGTGCAAGCCTTTGTCTATGGTTTTGGTGCGATTGTGGTCGGTGGCATTTGGCTACAGTTTGAATCGGGTTCGCACTTACCGCGCACCGATATGTGGCTGCCCGCCTTGGCAGTGATTGTACTCACAGGTGCATTGCTGATGTTGAGTTACCGCATGTATCAATTCGGACTCAGGTATTTGACCTCGCACCAAGCGGTGGTGATTTTTCCGTTTGAATTGGTGGTCGGTGCGGTATCGAGTGCGTTAATTGCCCACGAGATGATGAGCACGCGGGCTTGGGTGGGCGGATTTTTGATTGCCTTTGCCAGTTTCATTTCCAGTTGGTGGGGCGTGGCGGACGAGACCCATTAAAAACTGATAATGACAAACTGGACAAAATGGAAAAAGACAGGTGCGGCATAAATCACACCATCCAATCGATCCAGCACCCCTTGTTCGCGCCCAGTGACTTCACCCCAATCGCGAATGCCCATGCTCATCGCAATGCCGCGCATCACCAAACGTCCGAGTATTGAGCTGACCGCAATCAATCCCCCCGCAATAAACGCCTGCCATGGACTCAGCGGCGTGAACCATGCCAAAGAGGCACCCAAAATTGCCGCGAAAGTTGCACTGATGATTAAACCATTCCAAGTGTAGCGGCTATTGATTTGCGCAGCAATCCGCCGCGAGGCATTGCGTAAATAATAATCCGCCACGTGCTGGCTCAAAGCCGAGGCGCGCACCAACACCAAGAAAAACAATAAAAACAAAGCCCTGCGACCATTGCTAAAACCTTGCACTGTTTCAATATTTAAAATCGCCACCATGTGGCTGATGCAATACACCGTCACCATCAGCCCCCATTGCAAAGACGCGTTGCGCGTGAGGAAGCGGTCGGTGTCTTGGCGAATCACGGTAAACACAGGCAAGAGCAAAAACGCATACACGGGGATGAGCACTGTAAATAAGCCAAACTCGGAAAAGCCAATCAATATGTATTGCAAAGGAATCAAGACAAAAAACGCAATCGACAGCGCGCGATGGTCACCAATTTTCACAGGTGTGAGCGTGATGAATTCGCGCAAAGCAATGAACGAAAGCACGGTGCTGGCAATCAGACCGCCGACCAAACCAAACAAACCCGTTAAAACCGCAATTAAAAACATCCACCAAAACGTGCCGAGGTAGCGTTGCGTGCGCATCAAAAAGACACGACGGGTTTTGTTTTGATACTTGTCCGCATAAATCAGCGACACATAGGTGATGATGTGTCCCAAGCCCACGAGAAATACCAAACTCAGCAAGGTCAGAATGAAACGCTCGTATTCAGTCCAATTCATTATGATTCATCCTTTGGTCAATTGCTCGCACTTTTTTGTGCACACGCATCCATCACACCTTGACGTGCGCGCTCTAAGAACGCCTCTTTTTCTTCACCTTCTTGCAAATACAAGGGCGTACCAAAACGCGCGGTACATGCCAGTGGCACAGGCCAAAACTCACCTTTGGGCATGATGCGCGAGAGGTTTTCTAAATACACAGGGATGAATTCCACCGTGGGAAAACGCTTTGCCAAATGGTAAATGCCCGATTTAAAGGGCTGTGGTATCACGTCTTTATTGCGCGTGCCTTCGGGGAAAATAATCAGCGAATCACCTTTTGCCAAGGTATCGTACAGCGGTTGCAAGGGGTCTTCGTCGCTGTTTTCTGCTTTGCTGCGCTTGATATACACGGCATTTAAGCCCTGAGTGGTGATGTATTTTTTAAACTTATTGTTCGCCCAATAATCCCACGCCGCAACGGGGTGGGTGGTTTTTTGTAATTCGGCGGGCAAAGCCGTCCAAATCGCCATGGTGTCAATGTGGCTGGTGTGATTGGCAATATAGATGCGTTGATTGGCATTCGGTTTACAGCCGATCCAACGCGGATACGCACCGACCAAGATGCGCGTGAGACCTTGTAAAAAATATGAAATCCACATGGTTAATCGCTCGGTTATTGATTCAATAAAGGTGCCAAATACGCACCCGTCACACTGGCTGGGTTTTTTGCCACTTGTTCAGGTGTACCCTGCGCGATGATTTGCCCACCGCCCGCACCGCCCTCTGGGCCCATGTCGATAATCCAATCGGCGGTTTTAATCACGTCCAAATTGTGCTCGATAATCACCACGGTGTTGCCATGTTCGGACAGTTTGTTAATCACCGACAGCAGCAATTCTATATCCGCAAAGTGCAAGCCTGTGGTTGGCTCATCTAAAATATACAAGGTGCGCCCCGTGTCGCGTTTGGACAATTCCAATGCGAGTTTGACCCTTTGCGCCTCACCGCCTGACAATGTGGTCGCCGATTGCCCAAGGGTAATGTAGCCCAAACCCACATCCAGCAAGGTTTTCAGCCTTCGGGCAATGTTCGGCACGGCGTTAAAAAATTCATGCGCTTGCTCCACGGTCATCGCCAACACTTCATAAATATTTTTGC